>JAAWFD010000036.1 GCA_022794615.1 Clostridia bacterium | reverse complement strand
CATAAATTTTTGACCTTTTTTTGCCATAAAAAATACACCTCCATTTAGTATTTTAACATAGGTTCTTTTTTCTATGTCTACTAAATGGGGTGCATTTCAATTAAATACTACATTCTTTAATTATTTATAAAACTTGCATCTAAGCATGCTTAAAAGGTCTAGGTAATTTACTAACAATTTTATATATTTTATTTCCCTTAGGCATAGCAAGGTAATCCTCCTCACTTAAAATATTTAAGTAAACAACACATAAAGCATAAACAATAACTGCACTAAATAGAGCAATTATAGTAGCAAGTTTAGGCACAATTATATTTAATAAACCAGTATAAATCAAATATGAAACAGCACCCATAATACCAGATGCAATAAGGGGTTTTATAATAAGCTTAATAATGCTATATTTTATATTTATCATTTTCTTCAAAGTAATTAATTCCATTCCAAGAACAAAAGAATAACACAGAATAGACCCTATAATAGCACCATAGATACCAATTCCTTGTATAGGAACTAATATTATATTAGCTAAAAATTTTACAAATGAGCCAATGGCAAGAGCAATTACAGGAGTCTTTAGTTTATCTAGTCCTTGTAAAGCAGCATTCATATTTTGACCAAGCATAGTAAACACAATAGTAAAAGCATATCCAGCTAAGATATAAGCTCCAAAATTAGCATTTGGAAAAATTAAATCTAATATTGGCTGAGCAAAAATACAAAGTCCAACTGTGCAAGGGAAAGCAATAAGTATAGTAAGTAACATTGATATATTAATTTTTTTAGCAATTCCAGTTTTGTCATTTATAGCTTTTAGTGCTGCAAGTTCAGGAACTAATGCAACAGAAAAGGCAGTATTGAAAGATAAAGGAAGACCTCCTATTGTATCCACTTTACCACTTAAAACACCATAAATACGCATAGCATCAGTATAAGATAAAAATGTCATTAGTGACCTAGGAACTGTTATAGCATCAATGGTTTTATTTATAGAGACAATAATTGATGTTAAGGATATTGGTATTGCTACAGATAAAACTCTTTTTAGTATTTTTTTTCTATGTTCTGGTTTATATTCAACTTGACTTCTCATTTCTTGATTAATAAATTTTGCCCTATGTCTAAAATATAAAAATATGTATACGAAACTAGAAATTACAGAAACGGTAGTAGCAATATTAGCAGCCACGGCCATAGCTACAGTACTTGTTGAAGTAGTAGCGGCTGCAATTTCTACAAATACAACAGTAAATATAGTTTTTAATATTTGCTCTAATGATTGTGAGTTAGCAGTAGGCTTCATTGTATTTCTACCATTAAAATATCCTCTAATAACAGAAGATATGGCAACAAAAAATATAGATGGTGCAATAGCCATAATGGTCATCTTAGCATCTGGAATTTTAAGAACTATATCAGAGATGAAACCAGCACCTAAAAATAGAAGTAGACTTCCTATTAATCCAGCACAACTAACTACTGTAAGAGAAATTTTGAAAGTTTTAGTTGCACCTTTATAATCTCCTAAAGTTACTTTCTCTGAAACTAATTTAGCAACAGCACTAGGAATACCTATTGAAGAAAGTAATAGTAATAAAGAGTAAATTTGGTATCCTGCGCTATATAATGCATTTCCTGTATCTCCGAAACCTTGGCGATTTGTAAGATAAATTCTATAAACTAAGCCTAAAACTCTAATTAAAACTTGGGAAAACATAATTACCAATACATTTCCCATAAAAGTCCCTTTTTTTATATTTCCTTTTTCATTTGATTTTTTATTAAACATTATTTCTCCTTTGACACATTTCTTTTAAATTTCATTTTAGTTAGTGTTTTATATATTGATTCACATACATCAAATGCAAAGTTTACGAAAGGATTGAAAACAATTGTTAATCCTTCTACAAGTTCTATAATATCTCCATTAAATCCTTTTTTAAAAATATATATTCCATATTGAGGATGATTAGGACCATGTACTCCTGAAACTCCTCTAAAATCATAAATATCACAATTCGTATTTAATCCCCATTTCATCATTTCAAATTGTAATAAATAATTAGGCATTAAATTTCTATGATTATTTGAACTACCACCATATAGATACCATACTTTATTACCGTATTTGATAGGAAGTACAGCAGAAATTGCTTGTCCTTCATATTCAGCAAATATTAATTTTATATGGTCTTCTCCCATGGCATCCCACATTTTTTCGAAGTATGATAATGGTCTAACATAAAAATTATCCCTAGCTTCAGTTGTTTTCATTATATCATAAAATATAGGTAAGTCTTCCTTTGTACCTTCTCTTAATGTAACACCTTTTCTTGCTGATAATCGTACATTATATCTATGCTTTTCATTGAAAGACTTTAGTAATTCTTCTTCTGTTTTATTTGTTAATGTAATTCTTTCTATTATTCGTGGTTGTAACCCTCTTGAAGCTTTTTTGCTGTCTTTTGTGAATTTATATCCTAATGACTTCATAAGTATTTTGAATTCTGCATCTGCATTTGAAATGTCTGGATCCATTTTAAATATAAATGCTTTATATTTTTTTGCTAATTCTTTAACTTGGTTAGTTAAATTTTGTAAAGTTTCTCTATCATGAGGATTACATACAAATCCGCGGGGTGCGTACATCATATTTTGATGTATTCCTGGTATTTTTCTTATTAATACACTCATTGTTCCTACTATTTTATTTGACTTTGGATTTCTTACTATTAATATTTCATTAATCCAATCTGTTTTTACTTTTGCCCATTCTGGTGATTGCATGAAGTGTGATTTCGGATGATTTTCTAAAAATTCATTTAATTCAGTTAATTCCTTTTCAGATAAATCTGTTATTTTCATTATTTTTAGTTTCCTTTCCTAAATATAATATAGACTTGAAAAAATTTAGCTTTCTCGTTGCAAATTATATCGCCTATAGAAAACTTTGTCAATGATTTAAACCAGTTCAAATCTAATTTGCTTTTATTAATTTTTTAGTATATTATATACTAAAATAAAAATAATTAACAGGTAAAGTTATTAAAATTTTCTTAGAACTAAAAAAGAGTGGTGGTTAAAATGTCTATCAAACTAATTGCAAGTGATTTAGATGGAACAATAATAGATGAATATAACAAAATAGCAAGTAAGAATACAGATGCGATAAAACAAATAAAAGATAAAAATATAGGATTTGCAATTTCAACTGGAAAAATATATTCATCAGTAAAAAATGTATGTGAAAACTTTAATGCCTCATATGGGATTTTTGGCAATGGAATACAAGTTATAGACTTTAAAACAGGAAAAGAAATTTATTGCTCATCACTAGATAAAAATGTAATATTAACATGCATAAAATTTGCTAAGAAATATAATCTACATGTACATTTTTACACAAATAATCTAATTATAAGTGAAAAATTAATGTACATGGATTTAAGAAATTATATATTAAATAAAAATTCAGGTCAGAATTTAGAAGTTTGTATAGTAGATGACATTTATAAATATGCAAAACAATCTAATGAAAAAATATTACGATTTATTATTTCAGGTGAGACAGGGCTATCAGGTATAAAAGATGAACTCAATAAAATATTAGATGCTAATATTACTTTAATAAATAAATACGGAAAATACAAAGATACTATTATAGGAAAAGAATATGAATATTTAGATATTACATCTTCAAATACAAGTAAGGGAAATGCACTTAATTTGCTACGAGAATATTTAAAATTATCACAAGATGAAGTAATGGCAATAGGAGATAATATTAATGATAAAGACATGTTACAAAATGCTGGAATTGGTGTAGCAGTAGCAAATGCTTCAGAGCAATTAAAACAAATTGCATCATATATCACAACTTCTCCAGTAGAAGATGGTGGATTTGCTGAAGCTATTACAAAATATTTAGGGGAAGAATATATTTTTAGTTAAGAGGAAAAATTTGAAAAAATATAGAAAAAGCACTTGACTTTTACAAACAAATGTTTTAAACTATACAATACATAGTTTAAAGGATGTGGAAGTATGGAAGAAAATAAATTGATAATAAAAAATGAATTATCTAATGAAGAAATAAAAAATTTAATTTATACTGTAAGAGGAAAACAAGTAATGCTGGATAGTGATGTAGCAATGTTATATCATTATGAAACAAAAAAGATAAATCAAACTGTAAAAAGAAATATAGAAAGGTTTCCTGAAAAATTTTGTTTTAGATTGGAAGAAAAGGAATTAGAAACAATGTGGTCACAAATTGTGACCACATCAAAACTGGAAGATAATAAATATAGAAGTAAGAAATATTTACCCTATGTTTTCACAGAACAAGGAATAGCAATGCTTTCAGGATTATTAAAAAATGAAATAGCAATTCAAGTAAGCATAAATATTATGGATGCATTTGTTGAAATGAGAAAATTTATATTTATAAATGGACAAGTATTCAATAGATTAACAAGTGTAGAGAATAAGCTATTAGAATATGATAAAAAATTTGATGAAGTATTTAATCAACTACAATTAAAGGAAAATATAAAACAAAGAATATTTTTCAATGGTCAAATATATGATGCGTATAGTTTAATTATAGACATAATAAAAAAAGCAAATAAGAAAATACTAATTATAGACAATTATGTAGATGACAGCATCCTGAAAATGCTAACAAAAAAGAAAAGTAATATAGAAGTAGTCATATTAACATCTAATAAAAGTAATATTGAAAATATAGATATTCAAAAATTTAATAAAGAATATCCTATATTAAAAGTTGCTAAAACAAATAAATTTCACGATAGATTTATAGTAATAGATAATAAAGAGATGTACCATTTAGGAGCTTCAATAAAAGATTTAGGGCAAAAGTGCTTTGGAATTAATAAAATAGAAGATATTGAAATTATAAATAAAATTATTAATATGTGTTATTGAAAAGAAAAACAAGATAATGTATAATAAGTCCAGAAAAGGAGGAACGTATGAAAAAAGCAAAAATTTGCTTAATGATTTTAATAACAATAATTATAATAGGAATAACCAAGACAGTAAGTGCAGACCTAGAATTAAATACATTAGAATTTGAAGCAAATATTCAAGAAAGTGGAGATATGAAAGTAACAGAATATTGGGATATAAGAATTCAAGACACCAATACATTATATAAATATTTTGAAAGAGATAGTACAAAATTTTCGGGAATACAAGATGTATTAGTTACAGATATAACAAATGGAGGAAACATAAAATTGACTAGAGACTTATCATGGCAATATCATGTAACAAAGAATCACTATTATGGAACACTAAATAAAGAAAGAAATTTTGAAATAGGATGGGGAGTAGGACTAGACAATAGTACAGCAACAAGAGAATACAAAATAGAATACACAGTAAAAGATGCCATAACAAAATATGAAGATTGTGCTGAACTATATTGGCAATTTATAGGCAATGGATTTGAAGTACCAGCAAAAAAGGTAACAGGAAAAATAACATTGCCACAATCAGCAGAAAACAAAGAAGATATAAGGGTATGGGGACATACAGAAGAACTAAATGGAGAAATATATGCAACATCAGCAAATACAATAGAATTTAAATTAGAAGGATACAAAAGTGGAAACATGTTAGAAGTAAGAATATTATTTCCAACAGGAATGATACAAAATGCAACTAGAACAAGCAATATTGCAACATTACAAAAAGTAATAGAAGAAGAAACAAAGTGGGTAGAAGAAGCAAATGCTAAAAGACTAAAAAAAGAAATAATGATAACTTCTATAGTATTAATTGTTGCAATCATAATAAATATGGTAATAATAATAAAGATAAGAATATATAGAAAAAAACAAAAAACACAAATACCAAAATATATACCAGAAAATAAATTAGAATATTACAGGGAAATACCAAGAAACAATGCCACACCAGGAGAAGCACTTAGATTAATAAACAAATCAATATCAGATATTACATCAGCAGATATAGGAAAAATATTTTCAGCTGGGCTATTAGACTTAAATCTAAAAGGATTTATACAGATAGATATAAATCAACAAAAAAAGAGAGAAATTATTATCAGACTAACATCAAAAGAAGTAAAAGATAGTGAAGAACTAGGAGAAGAAAGAAACATATATAGTTTTCTAAAATACATAAAAAATATAGAAAATGGAATAACCATAAAGGAATTACAAAAACAAATAGAAAGATATCCTACAAAGATTGAGAAGTTAACAGATAATATGAATAAACAGATATCAAAAGGATTAAAAGAAAATGAACTTATTGATGAAAAAGCAGAAGAAGAGTATAAAAAATATTCAGCAGGTCAAGTTATATATGTAATGTTAATAATATTTATAATAATAGCTTCAGTAGTTTTTTTAGTAACAATGCCAAAGATAAATTATATAGTTAAGATTTCTATGGTAGTAACAATAATAATAACTATAACAGGTCTAATACAATCAATAAAAACATCGAAGAAAATAAATATATTTACACAAAAAGGTGTAAATGAGATTGAAGAGTGGAATGGTCTAAAAAAATATATGAAAGACTATTCACTATTACATGAAAAAGAAGTGCCAGCAGTTGCAATATGGGAAAAATACCTAGTATTTGCAACGGCATTTGGAATATCAAAAGAAGTAATAAAACAATTAAAACTTGTATATCCTAATTTTGAAGATATATCAACAATAAACAGTACAACATTGTTTATAGCAATGAATACAGATTTTAATAGAACATTTTCAAATGCAATAAATACATCGATTTCATCATCATATTCTTCTGCCACAGGAGGTGGAGGAGGATTCTCTGGTGGCGGAGGAGGAGGCCGGAGGCCGGTGGTGGCGGTGGAGGTAGATAAAATCCACCTCAAACCAACAACATAGGACAAGGATATATATAAATGGTTTATAGGTTTTTCCATGTAAAAACCTAAATATAGCATGCAAGGAAAGAAATAAGCGATGAGATATGTAACTGATGAAAAAACAAGAAATGAATATAAGGAATTTTTAGAAAAAAGTGATAGATGCAATTTTCAACAATCTACAGAATGGGCAGAAGTAAAGAAACCAAACTGGAAACCAGAAATAATCTTAGCAGAAGATGAAAATGGAAGAATAATAGGCTCATTATGTGTATTAATAAGAAAGATACCTATATTTGGAAATATAATGTATTCTTCAAGAGGACCAGTATGTGACATTCACAATGAAGATGTTTTAAAACAATTAACAAATGGAACAAGAGAATTAGCAAAAAAATATAAGGCAATAGTCCTAAGAATTGAGCCAGATATTGTAAGTGAAGACCAAGAGTTCAGAAGAATAGTAACTAAATTAGGATACAAAATCAAAGATGATGCAAAAGACTTTAAAGATGAAATACAACCAAGATATGTATTTCGTTTAGACATAAAAGGAAAAACAGAAGATGAAGTATTTGCGAATTTTAAACAAAAGTGGAGATATAATATTCGCTTAGCAACAAAAAAAGGTGTTGAAATAAAAGAAGGAACAAGAGAGGACTTAAAAGACTTTCATAGGATAATGGTAGAAACAGGAACAAGAGATGGTTTTATAGTAAGGTCTTTAGCATATTTTGAAAAGATGTATGATTGTTTAGCACCTAATCATATGAAATTACTAATGGCGTATTATGAAGGAAAGCCAATATCAGGAGTTATCCCAATTTTCTATGGTAATAAAACTTGGTATTTATATGGTGCAAGTAGTAATGAACACAGAAACTTAATGCCAAACTATTTATTGCAATGGGAAATGATTAAAATGGCATTAGCAAGAAAAGATGATGTATATGATTTTAGAGGAGTATCAGGAGTTTTAGATGAAAATCATCCTCAATATGGTTTATATAGGTTTAAACAGGGATTTGGTGCTACATTTACAGAGTTCTTAGGTGAAATATATATTCCATTCAAACCATTAACATATAAGTTATATAAGTTTTCCGAGAAAGCTTTTAGAACTTTGAGACAATTAAAGATGAAGATTAAGAAATAAATAAGATATAATTATAAAGTATATTAAGTAAATTAGAGTAAAGAATAAAGGTATAAGTAAATATTATACTTTTATTTTTATATTCTAGGAAAGTCATCATGGTATGATAACTTATCAAGTATAAGAAAATTATGGAAGAATTTAGATTTTGTAGCAGTTTCCACTGAGTATATTTCTTAGCCGTAGTATTTTCAATGTGTACGGATAAGTTATGCACAAGTAAAATGTTAGTTACAGATTTTTATATAAAAAAATAAAAACCATAATATAAAAGTTATTTTTATATACAAAAATAACTTGATAAAATCAAAGGAGATAATTATAATATAAAATATAAAAATAAAATATATAAAGAAGGAGGACATGCTATCCTAAGAGAAAGCATAAAATCAATTTGAAAACATTAATAATAGAAAAAGAAAAATTAGAAGAAAATATAAGAAAGATAAAAGATATTATAGAAAAGAATAATGAAGAAGTAAAAATTATAGCAGTAGTAAAATGCAATGGATATGGACTAGGAGCGGTAGAATACACTAAATACTTAATAGAAAATGGAATAGAAATATTTGCAGTATCAAGTGCAGAAGAAGCTATTCAATTAAGAGAAGCAGGCATAGAAAAAGAAATCTTAATGCTATCAGGAATAGCAATAAAAGAAGAAGTAGAAAAGCTAGTAGAAAATGATATCACATTGACAATTACCAGCAAAGAAGATATCGAAATAATAGAAAGCATTGCAGAAGAAAAAGACCTTCAAATAAGAGTACATTTAAAAATAGATACAGGAATGGGAAGATATGGATTTGTGTATAATGAAACTGAAAAACTAGTAGAAGCTTTAAAAAGTACAAAACAGATAAAAATAGAAGGAACATATTCTCATTTTTCTAATAGTTATTATGACAAAAAATATACAGAAGAGCAATATAGAAGATTTACAAAAACAATAGAAATATTGAAAGAAAATAACATAGAAACTGGAATGTTGCATATATGTAACTCATCAGCATTTATAAAATATTCTAATATGTACTTAGATGCTGTAAGAATAGGGTCAGCATTTTTAGGAAGATTATCATGTAAAAGCGATATAAAATTAAATAGCATTGGTTATTTAGAAACAAGAGTGGCAGAAATAAAAGAAATAGAAAAAGGAAGCTATGTAAGTTATTCTAATTCGTATAAAACAAAGAAAAATACAAAGATTGCTATAGTCCCATGTGGATATGATGATGGCTTTAACATAACAACAGGAAAAGACATGTTTAGAAATATTGATAAATTTAGAAACATTTCACGAGCAATAAAAGATTTATTCAAAAAAGAGAAAATTTTGATTAAGATAAATAATGAAAACTGTGAAGTATTAGGGAGGGTTGGGACACATCATATAGTTTGTGACATAACAGATAAAGATATAAGTATTGGAGATAAGGTGATACTTAAGATTAATCCTAAATATGTAGATTCTAGTACAAATAGAGAATTTAGATAAAAAAAATAAAATCATTCTAATTTATTGACAATCTGTAAGTAAAATAGTATAATAATACCGTTATGGCAAAAACTAGCAAAAATGAATAGCCGTAAGGGTATCTTTTTTATAAAAAACAAAAAAAGACAAATTTTTGCAAAAAGCCAAAAAGAAAAAAATAGGAGGTGAATTTTAAGTGCCAACAATCAATCAATTAGTAAGAAAAGGAAGACAAACAGGAGTAACAAAATCAACTGCACCAGCATTACAACATGGATATAACTCAAGAAATAAAAGACTAACAAACAACAGAGCACCACAAAAAAGAGGTGTATGTACAGTTGTAAAAACAGTTACACCAAAAAAACCAAACTCAGCATTAAGAAAAGTAGCCAGAGTAAGACTATCAAATGGATATGAAGTAACATCATATATACCAGGGATAGGACATAACTTACAAGAGCACAGCGTTGTACTAATAAGAGGAGGAAGAGTAAAAGACCTTCCAGGTGTAAGATACCATATAATAAGAGGAACATTAGACACAGCAGGAGTAAAAGACAGAATGCAAGCTCGTTCTAAATATGGAGCAAAAAAACCAAAAAAATAAAAATTAGAAACAGTGCACTTTAATTCTTACTAAACTTAAGGTACTTAAATTTAGATATAGATTAATAGGAGCACTTACGGGTAAAATGCCCGAGTAACTTTGAATACTTATGGTATTCTAAAAATGCAAAATAGAAATGCATTATGCTATTAAATAGCAAAATTGAAAGGAGTGAAGAAAAGTGCCAAGAAGAGGATTTATAGCAAAAAGAGATGTATTACCAGATCCAATATATAATAGCAAAGTAGTAACAAAGCTAATAAACAATATAATGTTAGATGGTAAGAAAACAGTTGCTCAAGGTATAGTATATGATGCCTTCGATATAATAAAAGAAAAAGAAGGAAAAAATCCATTAGAAGTTTTTGAAGCAGCATTAGAAAACATAATGCCAGTTCTTGAAGTAAAAGCAAGAAGAGTAGGTGGAGCAACATATCAAGTTCCATTAGAAATAAGACCAGAAAGAAGACAAACATTAGGATTAAGATGGTTAGTAACATATGCTAGAAGCAGACATGAAAAAACAATGGCTGAAAAATTAGCAGGAGAGATACTAGATGCAGTAGCTGGAAACGGTGGAGCATTCAAGAAAAAAGAAGATACACATAGAATGGCAGAAGCAAACAAAGCATTTGCACACTATAAGTGGTAAAATTAAAAGTAAGTATCCTTGAAAGGGGGAAATAAAAAATGGCAGGAAGACAATGTCCGCTAGAAAAAACAAGAAATATAGGAATAATGGCCCATATAGATGCAGGAAAAACAACAACAACAGAAAGAATTTTATTTTATACAGGAAAGAGTCATAAAATAGGGGAAGTACATGAAGGAGCTGCAACAATGGACTGGATGGAACAAGAACAAGAAAGAGGAATAACAATAACATCAGCAGCAACAACATGTTTTTGGAATGATAACAGAATAAATATAATAGACACACCAGGACACGTAGATTTCACAGTAGAAGTACAAAGATCATTAAGAGTATTAGATGGATCAGTAACAGTACTAGCAGCAAAAGGTGGAGTACAACCACAAACAGAAACAGTTTGGAGACAAGCAGACAAATATCATGTACCAAGAATGGTATATGTAAACAAAATGGATATAGTAGGAGCAAACTTCTTACTATGCGTAGAACAATTAAAAAACAGACTACGTGCAAATCCAGTACCAATACAATTACCAATAGGAGCAGAAGATAACTTCCAAGGTATAGTAGACTTAATAAAAATGAAAGCATTCATACACAAAGATGATTTAGGAAAAGAAATAGAAGAACAAGAAATACCAGCAGATATGTTAGAAGATGCAAAAGCATATAGAACAGCAATGATAGAAGCTGCTGCAGAACAAGATGAAGAATTAATGATGAAATATTTAGAAGGAGAAGAATTAACAGAAGCTGAAATAAAATCAGGACTACGTAAAGGAACAATAGCAAATACAGTAGTTCCAGTATGCTGTGGTTCTTCATACAAAAATAAAGGTGTACAAGAGTTATTAAATGCAATAATAGACTATATGCCATCACCATTAGATATACCACATGTAAAAGGAACAACATTAGAAGAAGAAGAGACAGAAAGCAAAACAGGAGATAATGAGCCATTTGCAGCATTAGCCTTCAAAATAGCAACAGACCCATTTGTTGGAAAACTATGTTTCTTCAGAGTATATTCAGGAACAATAGAAACAGGATCAACTGTATTAAATGCAACAAAAGGAAAGAAAGAAAGAATAGGAAGAATCGTACAAATGCATGCTAACCATAGAGAAGATATAGAAAAAGTATATTCTGGAGATATAGCAGCAGCAGTAGGATTAAAAGAAGTAACAACAGGAGACACATTATGCGATGTAAACAATCCTGTAATACTTGAAAAAATGGAATTCCCAGAGCCAGTTATTGATATAGCAATAGAACCAAAAGATAAAGCAGCACAAGAAAAAATGGGTATAGCATTATCAAAACTTGCAGAAGAAGACCCAACATTCAAAGCATATACAAACCATGAAACAGGTCAAACAATAATAGCAGGAATGGGAGAACTACACTTAGACATAATAGTAGACAGATTAAAAAGAGAATTCAAAGTAGAATGTAATGTAGGAAAACCACAAGTAGCATATAAAGAAACAATAAGAAACAAAGTAAGAGTACAAGGAAAATTCATACGTCAATCAGGAGGTAAAGGACAATACGGAGATGTATGGTTTGAAATGGAGCCATTAGAAGCAGGAAAAGGAATCGAATTTGAAAGTAAAATAGTTGGTGGAGCTGTTCCAAAAGAATATATCAAACCAATTGAACAAGGAATGAGAGAAGCTGCTGAAAGTGGAATTCTAGCTGGATACCCAGTAATAGACTTCAAAGTATCATTAGTAGATGGATCATACCATGAAGTAGACTCATCAGAAATGGCATTCAAGATAGCTGCATCAATGGCATTCAAAGAAGGATGTAAACAAGGAAAAGCAGTTATATTAGAGCCAATAATGAAAGTTGAAATAGTAGTACCAGAAGAATACATGGGAGATGTTATAGGAGATGTAAACTCAAGACGTGGAAGAATGGAAGGAATGGATGCAAACGATGGAATGCAAGAAATACATGCATTTATACCATTATCAGAAATGTTTGGATATGCAACAGACTTACGTTCAAAAACACAAGGAAGAGGAACATACTCTATGGAGCCATCACATTACGAAGAAGTTCCAAAATCAGTACTTGAAACAATAGTTGCTACAAGAGCTAAAAAGGAAGAATAATACTTATATAACATTTATAAATAGTAGATAAAATACAGAATGTAACAAAGTTTATAAAAACACTTGCATTTTAGCTAAAAATAGTGTAAAATGCAAATGTAAAATTTATAACAAAGTTATTAAATTTAAAAAATAAAATAAAAAAATAAATATTAAGGAGGAATTTTCAAATGGCAAAAGCAAAATTTGAAAGAACAAAACCACACGTTAACATTGGAACAATCGGACATGTTGACCATGGTAAAACAACAACAACAGCAGCAATAACAAAATATTTAGGATTATTAGGAAAAGCACAATTCACAGCTTATGATCAAATCGATGGAGCACCAGAAGAAAAAGCAAGAGGAATCACAATCAACACAGCTCACGTAGAATATGAAACAGAAAACAGACACTATGCACACGTAGACTGTCCAGGTCACGCAGACTATGTAAAAAACATGATTACAGGTGCTGCACAAATGGATGGAGCTATATTAGTAGTATCAGCAGCTGATGGACCAATGCCACAAACAAGAGAACACATCCTATTAGCAAGACAAGTAGGTGTTAAATATATAGTAGTATATTTAAACAAATGTGATATGGTAGACGATCCAGAATTATTAGAATTAGTTGAAATGGAAGTTAGAGACTTATTATCAAGTTATGATTTCCCAGGAGATGACATTCCAATCATCAAAGGATCTTCATTAAAAGTATTAGAGAGCAGTGAAACAAGCCCAGATGCAGAAGTATATGCTCCAATGAAAGAATTAATGGCTGCAGTAGATAGCTATATACCAACACCAGAAAGACCAGTAGATCAACCATTCTTAATGCCAGTAGAAGATGTATTTACAATTACAGGACGTGGAACTGTTGCTACAGGTAGAGTAGAAAGAGGAATTGTAAGAGTAAGTGATGAAGTTGAAATAATAGGTTTATCAACAGAAAGACCAAAAACAGTAATCACAGGTGTAGAAATGTTCAGAAAATTACTAGACCAAGCTGAAGCTGGAGATAACATTGGTGTACTTTTAAGAGGTGTACAAAGAGATGAAATCGAAAGAGGTCAAGTACTTTGTAAACCAGGAACAATAAATCCACACACAAAATTCACATCAGAAGTATATGTATTAACAAAAGAAGAAGGTGGAAGACATACACCATTCTTCAATGGATACAGACCACAATTCTACTTCAGAACAACAGACGTTACAGGTG
>JAAWFD010000005.1 GCA_022794615.1 Clostridia bacterium | reverse complement strand
ATATTTTTAATTATATCATTTAAGAGAACAAATATTTTTTAGTTGGGACATTTTCTCATTTCTTTACTTAAGACATTATCACATTTCTTTCATATAAATTAAATAAACTTTTAAAAAATTATTGACATTTTGAAATAAACATAATATAATTACAGACAACAAAAGTTGCTAACACAGAGCTTTTGAATAAAAGCAAGGAGGATTTGTGCATGTGCATTATTCGGAGTCCCACTTTATAACATTTTGAAACAATGTCGAAAATTCTAGTAGAATAATAGAAAGGAGTAAAAATGGGTATTAGAGGACACACTGTTACAGTAATGCAGAGAAAATCGCAAATCTGAAGCGGCACTGGCTGGGGTTGCGATAGGGCTGAATCACTTGATAGGGTGCGGCCTTCAAAGTAGAGACAGCCATGCAGAGATAACCAAAGGGCGGGGATATATCACCCCGCTCTTTCTTGTGCATATTATAATAAATTATTTTTCCTGTTCAACTGACTCATTTTCTTCTATAACTAATTCAGAAGTACAAAAAGGGCATCTATCAGCCTTAATATTTATCTCACTAAAACAATGAGGGCAAATTTTAGTAGTAGCTTCCTTAACAACAGGAACTGCCTCTTTTTTACCTAAATTAGCCAATTTATTCATAAACTTTACAATCAAGAAAACTATAAAAGCCATAATAATAAAATTAATAACATCTGTAATAAAAGCACCATAAGTAAGATTAAGATTACCAATTTTCAAAGAGAAAGAAGAAAAATCAACTTCACTAAAGCATCCTAAAATAGGAGAAATAATGTTAGTAGTCAAAGACTTAACAATATTTTGAAAAGCAGAACCAATAATAACCCCAACGGCTAAATCCAAAACATTACCTCTTAAAGCAAAATCCTTAAATTCTTTAAATATTTTACGCATAAAAATCACTCCAATCTATATAACTTATAATAATTTATTATAAAATTATAAGATATGTGTCGAAAAAAGTCAATTCTAAAAATTTTACCCAAAAGACTAAATATAATATATGAAGTAATTTTACTAAAAATAGATTGATTTATAAATAGAAATAATATATAATAAATTCACAAGAAAGGAAAAAATACGATGATAAAAATAAAAGAAGAAATTGCGGGTTATATAGAAAAAGCAACAAGCATAAAAAAAGAAGAAATAATAGAAAATATAGAAACACCAAAAGAAAGTACAAAAGGAGACTACGCCTTTCCATGTTTTAGACTAGCAAAAGAAATGAAAAAAGCACCACAAATAATTGCAGAAGAAATAAAAGAAAAGATAGAAATTAAATCAGAAATAATAGAAAAAATAGAAGTAGTAGGAGCATATATAAACTTTTATATAAACAAAAAGATACTAGCAAAAGAAGTAATAGAAGAAATAGATAAAGCAGAAAAATATGGACAAGGAACAATAGGAAATGGAAAAAATATAATAATAGAATATTCATCACCAAACATAGCAAAACCATTTCATATAGGGCATTTAAGAACAACGCTAATAGGAAATGCCTTATATAGAACATATAAATATTTAGGATATAACACAATAGGAATAAACCATTTAGGAGACTATGGAACACAATTCGGGAAAATGATAGAAGCATACAAAATGTGGGGACAAGAATACAATTTAGAAGAAAATCCAATAGACAAAATGGTAGACATGTATGTAAGAATAAATGCATTATGCAAAGAAGATGAAGAAGTATTAGAAATGTGCAGAAATAATTTTAAACTATTAGAAGAAAAAGATGAGTATTGCACACAGTTATGGAACAAATTCAAAGACTTAAGTATGATAGAATTTCAAAAAATATATGAATTATTAGACATAAAATTTGACTCATTCAAAGGAGAAGCATCATATGCAGAAGATAAAGAAAAAATAATAAAAATATTAGAAGAAAAAGGAAAAATAGAAGAATCAGAAGGAGCAAAAATAGTAGAATTAGAAGATGTAGGAATAAGTACACCATGCTTAATACAAAAAGCAAACGGCTCATCAATATATGCAACAAGAGATTTAGCAGCAATAATGTATAGAGCACAAACATATGACTTTGACAAATGCTTATATATAGTAGCATATGAGCAAAACCTACATTTTAAGCAAATATTTGAAGTAGCAAAATATCTAGTAGATGAAAAATACCAAAAAGGATTAAAACATGTATCATATGGAATGGTAAGTTTACCAACTGGAAAAATGTCAACAAGATTAGGGAATGTATTAAAAATAGAAGATTTATTAAAAGAAACAATAGAAAGAGCAAAAGAGATAATAGAAGAAAAAAATCCTGAATTAGAAGAAAAAGAAGAAGTTGCAAAAAAAGTAGGAATAGGGGCAGTAATATTTAATACATTATCAACTGCAACAATAAAAGACCAAGTATTTGATTGGAATACAGCATTAAACTTTCAAGGAGAAACAGGGCCATATATTCAATATAGTTTTGTACGAACAAATAGTATAATAGAAAAAGCAGGATATATACCAAAAGCAGAAGAAATAGATGCAGAAGAATTAGAAGATGAATATTCATTCAATTTAATAAAACTAATATATAACTTTCAAGATATATTGATACAAGTAACAGAAAAAGAAGAGCCATCAATCCTTTCAAGATATTTAATAGATATAGCAAAAGCATTTAGTAGTTTCTATAATGAAAACAAAATAATATGTGAAGACAAAAAAATTCAAGATGCACGAGTATATTTAACATATATAACAGGAATAGTATTAAAACAGGGAGCAGAATTATTAGGAATAAAAATGCCTAATAAAATGTAACTAAAAAAGGGAAAAAATTAAGAAGTACGATGTGATAAAACACACATGAAAGGGTGTAAAAAAATGATATTGTATCCAAATGCATTAATAGAGAATGTAAGAAAAATAGATATAGAATTTATAAAAAGAAATAAATTAAAAGCATTAATTTTAGATGTAGACAATACACTAATAGATTACTATAAAAACTTAGAACAAGAAACAATAACTTGGGCAAAAGAATTACAAGGACAAGGAGTAAAACTATATATATTATCAAATACAAACAAAAAAGAAAAAGTAGAGACAGTTGCAGAGAAGTTAGGAAAATTACCATATAAGATGTTTGCAAAAAAGCCACTAAAAAAGGGATTCATACAAATACAAAAAGAATTAAATATGAAACCAGAAAATATAGGAGTAGTTGGAGACCAAATATTTACAGATGTAATAGGTGGAAATAGATGTAAAATGTTTACAATATTAGTAGAGCCAATAAGTAAAAAAGATATATTTACAACAGTATGGAAAAGACCACTAGAAGAAATGATAAAAAATAGATATAAGAAACGCATTGAAAACCAACAAAGGAGAAAATAGAATGTATATAAATGATGTACATATTATATGTTACATATTAGCAATTTTATTTGGAAGTATAACAGGAAGAGCAGTTGAATGGACAAAAGATAGGTTACCAGAATACAAAACAGTAATAACTATAGAATATTTTAAAAAAAGAAGAAAAATAACAAAATTTTCAATAATATTAATGATAATAAATTCAGCATTAAATGTATTAATACTATACAGATATGGAATACAGAAATATTTTATAGAAAATTTAGAATTAATAAAATATCTAATATTAGTACCAATGTTATTACCAGTATTAGTAATAGACTACAAGCACAAAATAATACCCAATAGGCTAAACTTAACAATACTAGAAATACGGAATAATAATAGCATTTATATATGGAATATCAAATGTAGCAATAACTATAAATATGTTATTAGGAATGCTTGTTGGAGGAGGAATATTTTTAATAATAACATTAGTTGCTAAAGGAATATATGGAAAAGAGGCTATGGGAACTGGAGATGTAAAACTAATGGGAGCCTTAGGACTATATTTTGGACTATCAAACATAATAGCAATCACCTTAATGTCATTTCTAATAGGAGCAATTTTAAGTATAACATTATTACTTATGAAAAGAAAGAAAGTAGACGAATACTTATCATTTGGACCATTTATAGTAGTATCTTGTATTATAAGTATGTTAATACCATTTAGTATATTACAAAATATATTAATGACAATATTTACACTAGGTTTATATAGAAATTAAATGAAGTAAAATGGGGGGATTTATATGAATCCAAAAATACAATGGCTTAGAAATAAAATAACAAATATGGATTTACAAGGAATGATAATATCAAATCCAATAAATATCAAATATTTAACAAATATAGAGGCAGAAGGAACACTAATATTAACTAGAAAAGAAAATATATATATTACAGATGGAAGATATATAGAAGCTGTTCAAAATACTGTAACAGTTTTTGATGAAATTGTAGTATATGATGTAAGAGATATAAGCCAAGAGGAATATGAAAACTTTTTTATGTATTGTGAAAATGTAGGATTTGAAGAAAATTATGTAACATATGCAAAATATAAAGAATTTAAATACAGATATAAAATACACAATTTAGTAGAAACAGAAAATATTGTAGAACAACAAAGAATGATAAAAGATGAAGAGGAACTAGAAAATATAAAAAAGGCATGTGAAATAACAAGAAAATGTTTTGAAGAAATATCTAAACATTTAGTACCAGAAAAAACGGAATTAGAGATAGCCAAAAAGATAGATACTTATTTTAGTGAAAATGCAGAAGGGATAGCATTTGAAACGATAGTAGCAAGTGGAGAAAATTCCTCAAGACCACATGCAGTACCAACAAACAGGAAGTTTACAGAACAAGATATAGTAGTAATAGATATAGGTTGCAAGATAAATGGATATTGTTCAGATATGACAAGAACGTTCTTTATAGGTGAGCCAACAGAAGAACAACAGAAAGTTTATAATTTAGTAAAGAAAAACCATGACCAGAGTATAAGAGACATATATGATGGAGTAAATGCAAAAATGATTGCAAAAGGTGTAGAAAACGATTTTAATCTAAATAGATTCAACTTAATTCACAGTCTAGGTCATGGAGTAGGATTGGAAGTACATGAAAGACCGTTTTTAAGTACAAAAGTAGATTTTACATTAAGAGAGAAGATGGTAATTACAATCGAGCCAGGAATATATTTATCAGGACAATTTGGAGTTAGGATTGAAGATACAATATTAGTACAAAAAGCATGTGCAACAATATTATAGAAAATAAATAAAATATTCCTTGCAAAGACAAAAAAAGTATGTTAATATATTAATATAATATAACAATGAAATAGATTAAAAAAAAACCCCTTTTTGTGGTGGAAAAGTTTTTAATCTATTTTTCGTTTTTAAGGGATAAATACTAAAACAGTAAAAGTAGAAAGGAATGGTAGAAATGAATACGAAATATGTATTTGTAACAGGAGGAGTAGTATCAGGATTAGGAAAAGGAATAACAGCAGCATCATTAGGAAGGCTATTAAAAAATAGAGGATATAAGGTCACAATACAAAAATTTGACCCATACATAAATGTAGACCCAGGAACAATGAGTCCATATGAACATGGAGAAGTATTCGTAACTGATGATGGAGCAGAAACAGATTTAGATTTAGGACATTATGAAAGATTTATAGATGAAAGCCTAACAGAAAATTCAAGTGTAACAATGGGAAAAATATATTCTAGTGTAATAGAAAAAGAAAGAAGAGGAGATTATTTAGGAAAAACTGTACAAGTAATCCCACATATAACAAATGAAATAAAAGAAAAGATATATAGTTTCGAAGATACTGATACAGACATAGTAATAACAGAAGTTGGAGGAACAGTAGGAGACATAGAAGGATTATCAATAATAGAAGCAATAAGACAGGTAGGATTAGAAAAAAATCCAGAAGATGTAATATATATCCATGTAACATTATTACCATACATATTTGGTTCAAATGAAATAAAATCAAAACCAACACAACACTCAGTAAAAGAATTACAAAGTTTAGGAATACAACCAAACATATTAGTATGTAGAACAGAACAAGACATACCAGATACAATAAGAGAAAAATTAGCATTATTTTGCAATGTAAGAAAAACAAGTGTAATCCAAAACAAAACAGCAGACAACTTATATGCTGTACCACTAATGCTAGAAGAGGAAGGATTGGCAAGAGAGGTCTGTAACCATTTAAAACTAGAAAAATATGTACCAGACAATACAAAATGGGAAGAAATGATAGAAGACATAAGGAACATAGGAGACCGAAAAGTAAAAATAGCAATAGTTGGAAAATACATACAGCTAGAGGACTCATATATATCTGTAATAGAAAGTTTACGCCATGCAGGATTTACAAATAAAGTAAAAGTACAAGTGGAATTAATAGATTCAGAAACAATTACACCAGATACAGTAAAAGACAAGTTAGAAGGAATACAAGGAATAGTAGTACCAGGAGGGTTTGGAAATAGAGGTATAGAAGGAAAAATTGAAACAATAAAATATGCAAGAGAAAACAAAATACCATTTTTAGGAATATGTTTAGGAATGCAGATGGCTGTAGTAGAATTCGCAAGAAATGTATTAGGATTAAAAGATGCAAATTCGGCAGAATTTAGCACAACTACCCAAAATCCAGTAATACACATAATGGAAGACCAAAAAGAAGTAGACAAAAAAGGTGGAACAATGAGACTAGGAGCATATCCATGCATAATAAAAGAAGGAACATTAGCAAAAGAGATATATGGAGAAGAAAAGATATCTGAAAGACATAGACATAGATTTGAATATAATAATGATTATAAAGAAAAATTAGAAGAAGCAGGACTAATATGTTCAGGAACATCACCAGATGGAAAATTAGTAGAGATTGTAGAGGTAAAAGAACATCCATATTTTATAGCAGGGCAATTCCACCCAGAGTTAAAATCAAGACCAAACAAACCATCACCATTATTTATAGGTTTAGTAAAAGCAGCAAAAGATATAAAATAGAATTAATAATAAAAGGAGGATATAATGTTAGATTATAAAGCTAGCATTATGGAAATTATGAATAATGAATTTGAAGAATGGAGAAGTAAATGTCAAAAAACAGGAGAAAGTAGAAAAGACTACTTAGGATGGGATGAATACTTCATGTTAATTGCAAAACTATCTGCTAAAAGAAGTAAAGATCCAAACACGCAAGTAGGAGCATGTATAGTAAGCAATGATAATAGAATTTTATCAATTGGATATAATGGAGCACCAAATGGATTTAAAGATGAAGATTTTCCATGGTCAAGGGAAGGAGAAAGATTATATACAAAGTATGCATATGTATGTCATGCAGAACTAAATGCAATATTAAATTATAGAGGAAGCAGAAAAGAGTTAGAAAATGCTAAGATATATGTAGATTTATTTCCTTGCAATGAATGTGCAAAATTAATAATCCAATCAGGAATAAAAGAAGTAATTTATTTATCAGATAAATATAGTGAAAAAGAAGACTTTATTGCTTCAAAAAGATTATTTGATACATGTAATGTAAGATACAAAAAAATTGAATGTAGAGAAATAACTATATAAAATTTATAAAAAGGAATAAAATATGAATAATCAAGAACTAATGTTAAAAGTAGAAAATTTAATAAGGGACAAACAATATGATAAAAGATTTGTACCCATGATAATAACATTTTTCTCGTTATATAATGAAGTATACAACTTAAGCGAATCCGAATTAGAAGAAATTATACATAATTATAGTGAAAATATTGATAGAATCGAATATTTTAATATAGGTAGGAACAAAAATATTATAGAGGATTCTAGAAAATCCCTTATTTTTGATACAAATTATACAGAAAAAGTAGATGAAAATAATATATATAAGTACTTATCACAAAGTATATCTGCACAAGCAACAGCTGTAGAGATGCTTGATGTAACTTCTAGAAGTGAGATAAAACTAATGCAATTAAATGCAATAAATAATTTATCTGAAAACAAAAATCCTATAATTGAACGATTATTCAAAATGTTAGTAGCATCATATGGAACAAAAGAAACAAGAATAACACAAATAATAAAGGGATTTGAGCATGAATATAACGAAATAGAAAATGAAAGAGAAAACCCTAAAAGAAATTATTACAATGATATGATTTTTTGTATATATAAATGTATAAAAGATAATTTTGAAGAAATATATGACAAAGGAGAGCCAAATGCAGAAATATGTAAGAGAATATATGCATTTTGTTTATATAATTTACAAGAAAAAATCGATGCATTAGGAAAAGAAGAACAGGATATAATAAATTACCAAATAATAAAGGCACATATGAAAGAATTACAAAAGGAATATAACATAGAAGATGAGGAACTTACTAATATAACTATTGAAAAAGGTTGGGAATTACCAGCTGAACATATAGATACTAGAATAATATCAATGTTAGGAATAAGAAATAAACAAGAGAAACAAGTTGAGAAAGAAAATATCAAAGTACCAGTTATAAATAAAGATAAAATCATTAAAATGTTAAGTGAGAGATTAGGAGAAAAGCCTATTGAGCAGGAAGAAATTGAGATTTTAGTAAAACAAATGGCAATAGAAAATCAATATCCAATAGAAATAATTAGTCTATTAAGTGAATATTTTAAAAGGAGTGCACAAGTCTATGAATGGGATAGAAAAACATTACAAAAGAAGGGAGAAAATTTTAAATTAAATATAAAATATATAAAATCAGGTAAGATGGAAGAAGAATTACTCTCTGGAAAGGTATGCATAAAGGATAAGGCATTAATATTAAAAGATATGATGCTTGAAAATAATAGCACAATATTAGGAATAGTTTTTCACGAAATGCGCCATGCCACAGATCATACAATTAGAGATTCAATAGTATATGAAAATGGAAATATTATAAAAAATAAATCAGATAAGAACGAATTCCACGAATTAGATGAAATGCTAGTAGAAGGTGGAACACAATTATTAACAGGAGTACAATTTACAGATAAATTACATACAAGTTTTAGATTCAATGGCTATGAGAATTATCAATATATATTATCTATGCTATCTAGTGCAGTAGGATTAAGTGAGGTAGAATTTTTAAAATTAGGAGAAAAAGGAAGAGTTAAATTAGAAGAAAAACTAGTAGATATATATCAAAATAATGACATAATAAATAAAATTAACCAAATAGACAAGCTACTGGACGCATTACCAAATTACACATTTAATTTTATATTAAGAAAAGAAAAAGCGAAAACATTAGGACAAATATATAAAATATGTCATGAAATGTATGATATGAGATTGGAGAAACAACAACCATTAACAAAAGAGGAACAATTAAAAGCAAGATATGAAGAATATAAAATTAATAAAAATATATTACTAATTGGAAAAGCAATGGGGTTTAATAAAAAATGTTTTGAGCAAGAAGTAGGAAGTAGTATAAGGAAAATAAAAGATAAGTCAAAATTGGATAGAAAAGAAAAAGAGAATATAAAAGATGAAATTATATCTAAAAAAGAAAATATAAGATGGGACAATAAAAATCCAATAAGAGATGTGAAAGCATTTATAAAAGCGTTGCATAGAAGAAAAACTACAAAAAAAATTAATCTTTTACCGCCAGTGAAATCTGAATTTATAGAAGACTTAAAAGTAGAACAAGAATATTATGAAGAAACATTGGGAAAAGAAGTAGAACAAACAGATTCAATAATAATGGAAAAGGAACAAATAAGTGATATACCACTTAATGCAGAAGAAGGACAAGAACAAGAATAGGAAGTTATGTGAAAAAAATATGAAATTTAAAAATAACTATTGACAATTTAATAAAAAAGATATAAATTATTAGCAGTCTATAAATGAGACTGCTAAAATTGTCGAAATAAAAGACATAAAAGGAGGTAATTGTATGATAAAACCATTATCAGACAGAGTATTAATAAAAATGAAAGAAGGAGAAGAAACAACAAAAAGTGGAATAATATTAGCTGGAAGTAGCAAAGAAAAACCACAAATAGCAGAAGTAATAGAAGTAGGACCAGGAGCTAAAGTAGAAGGAAAAATAGAAGAAATGAATGTAAAAAAAGGAGACAATGTAATAGTAAGCAAATATTCAGGAACAGAAATAAAATATGAAGGAACAGAATATATAATAGTAAAACAAGATGACATATTAGCAATAGTAGAATGAAATGCATAAAAATATAAGAGCAGTAATCATATAAAAATTATGTATTATATGTGTATGAATAAAATGAAAAGGAGTGAATAAAAATGGCAAAAATGATAAAATATGGAGAAGATGCCAGAAAATCATTATTAGAAGGAGTAAACAAATTAGCAGACACGGTAAAAGTAACATTAGGACCAAAAGGAAGAAATGTTGTATTAGATAAAAGTTTTGGAGCACCATTAATAACAAATGATGGAGTAACAATAGCAAAAGAGATAGAATTAGAAGACAAATTTGAAAACATGGGAGCAAGATTAGTAAAAGAAGTATCAACAAAAACAAATGATGTAGCAGGAGATGGAACAACAACAGCAACGGTATTAGCACAAGCAATGATAAAAGAAGGAGTAAAAAATGTAGCAGCAGGAGCAGATCCAATGGGAATAAAAAGAGGAATGGATAAAGCTGTAGAAGAAGCTGTAAAAGGCTTAAAAGAAATAACATCACAAGTATCTGGAAAAGAAGACATAGCAAGAGTAGCAAGTATATCAGCAAACAATTTAGAAATAGGAACATTAATTGCAGATGCAATGGAAAAAGTATCAAAAGATGGAGTAATAACAATAGAAGAATCAAAAACATCAAATACAGAATTAAATGTAGTAGAAGGAATGCAATTTGACAAAGGATACATATCACCATATATGATAACAGACACAGAAAAAGCAGAAGCTATATTAGACAATCCATATATATTAATAACAGACAAAAAAATAAGTAATATACAAGAGCTATTACCATTGTTAGAGAATCTAATGCAACAATCAGGAAAACTATTAATAATATGTGATGACATAGAAAATGAAGCATTATCAACATTAATACTAAACAAATTAAGAGGAGTATTAAATGTAGTAGCAGTAAAAGCACCAGGATTTGGAGACAAGCGAAAAGCAAGCTTAGAAGACATTGCAATACTAACAGGAGGAGAAGTAATATCAACAGACCTAGGAATGGAAATAAAAGACACTAATATAGAACAATTAGGAAGAGCAAAACAAGTAAAAGTACAAAAAGAAAATACAATAATAGTAGATGGATTAGGAGACAAAACAGCAATAGGAACAAGGATAAAACAAATAAAAGCACAATTAGAAGAGACACAAAGTGAATATGAAAAAGAAGGATTACAAGAAAGATTAGCAAAAATATCAGGAGGAGTAGCAGTAATAGGAGTCGGAGCAGCAACAGAAATAGAAATGAAAGAAAAGAAACTAAGAATAGAAGATGCATTATCAGCAACAAAAGCAGCAGTAGAAGAAGGAATAGTAGCAGGAGGAGGAACAGCATATGTAAATGTAATTCCAAGAGTAGAAAATTTAGTAAAAGGATTACCAGAAGAAGAAAAATTAGGAGCACAAATAGTATTAAAAGCATTAGAAGAGCCAGTAAAGCAAATAGCAAGAAATGCAGGACTAGAGCCAGCAGTTATATTAGACAATGTAAAAAAAGCAAATAAAGGATTTGGATTTGATGCAAGTAAAGAAGAATATGTAGACATGAAAAAAGCAGGAATAGTAGACCCAACAAAAGTAACAAGAAGTGCAATACAAAATGCAGCATCAGTAGCATCAATGGTATTAACAACAGAAAGTTTAGTAGCAGACAAACCAGAAGATAAAGGATGTAACTGTGGAGGAGGACATCAAGAAATGCCAGAAATATATTAAAATGTTGTAAAAGAAGAAAATTGTATAAAAACATACAAAAATAGTAGAAATTCCCATTTTATAAAAAATAAGATGGGAAATTTATAATCAAAACACTTGACAAAAATGAATAAATAAATTAATATATACAATAAATTTACGAGAAAGAGGTAAAAGCAATGGAAGAAAAAGAAGTAATATTAACACAAGAAGGGTATAACAACTTAGAAAAAGAGTTAGAACATTTAAGAACAGAAAAAAGAGCTGAAATAGCAGAAAGGATAAAAACAGCATTAGGATTTGGAGACTTATCAGAAAATTCAGAGTATGATGAAGCAAAAACAGCACAAACAGAAAATGAAACAAAAATAGCAGAATTAGAAACAAAATTAAGACATGCAAAAATAATAGATGAAAAAGATATAGACACAAAAACTATACAAATAGGAAATAAAGTAAAATTATATGATGTAGAATTTAAAGAAGAAGTAGAATATACAATAGTAGGCTCAACAGAGGTTAACTTAGTAGAAAACAAAATATCAAATGAATCACCTTTAGGAAAAGCACTAATGGGTGCAAAAAAAGGAGATACAGTAGAAGTAGAAGCACCAGAAGGAATAATACAATATAATATACTATCTATTAATAAATAATGTGATGTGTCATGGGGACGTTCATTGTGACACACATAAACAAAACTTATAGAGAAATAAAATTTCTGTATAAGTTTTTTATTTTGCAAAAAATTTTATAAAAAATAAAAAAACATATTGACAAAACAAAAATTTGGTAATAAAATAACAACAAACAAACATTCAGAGAATAAAAATTCGATAATATATTAAGAATAAATGGAGGTATCAAATGATAACAAACTTACATATAAAAAACATAGGAATAATAGATGACATAGAAATAAACTTAAATAAGGGACTAAATGTATTAACAGGAGAAACAGGAGCAGGAAAGTCTTTAATAATAGGATCATTAGACATAATATCAGGGGGGAGATTCTCAAAAGAAATGATAAGAAAAGGAGAAGAAAATTCTTTTGTAGAATTATGTCTATATGTACCAGAAGATGAAAATGCTATAGATGGGAACATAATAGTATCAAGAGAGATATATGCAAATGGAAGAAATCAATGTAAAATAAATGGAAGATTAGTAACAGTATCAGAATTAAAAGAATACATGAAAAATTATATAGAAATACATGGGCAGAACGACAACCAAAATATATTAGACACAAGAATACATATAAAATATTTAGATAATTTTATAGGAGAAGAAATAAAACAAATAAAAGAAGAATACAAAGAAAAATACATAAAATATAATAAATTAAAAAAAGAATTAAAGGACAATTATGGAGATGAAAAAGAAAAACAAAGAAGACTAGATTTATTGCAATACCAATTAAACGAGATAGAAGAAGCAAATTTAAAAACAGGAGAAGAAATAAAATTAGAAGAAAGAAGAAAAAAGATATTAAATTCAGAGAAAATTATAGAAAGCTTAAATACAGTAGATAAAGCAATAGGAGAAGGAACAATAGATATAATAAGTAGTGCAGTAAGAGCACTAGAAAAGATAGAAACAATAGATGAAAAATACCAAAACTTTAATAATGACTTAAAAAATATATATTATGAATTACAAGAATTATCAAGAGATATATCAAATTATAAAGAAGATGTAAATTTTGATGAAAAAGAAAGAAATGAAATAGAAGAAAGGTTAAATATAATCTACAATTTAAAAAGAAAATATGGAAACGATATAGAAGAAATAATAAAATATAAACAAGAAATAGCAGAAGAAATACAAAAATTAGAAAACATAGAACAATATAACCATAAGATAAAAGAAGAAATAAAGCAAACAGAAAAAGAAATGATAAGATTAGCAGAAAAAATGAATAAATTAAGAGTAGAAAATGGAGAAAAGTTAAATACAAATATAAATAAAATATTAGAAGATTTAGAAATGAAAAATGCAAGAATAAATATGCATATAGACTATAATGAAGATGAATATTTCGAAAACGGAAAAGACCAAGTAGAATTTTATATAACAACCAATTTAGGAGAAGATGAAAAGCCATTAACAAAGATAGCATCAGGAGGAGAAATGTCAAGAATAATGTTAGCTATAAAGAAAGTTCTAGCAGATACAGATAATATGCCAGTATTAGTATTTGACGAAATAGATACAGGAATAAGTGGAAAAGCAGGAAAAGCAGTTGCAGAAAAATTAAGTGCAATAGGAGAAAAACATCAAGTATTATGCATATCACATTTAGCAAACATAGCAGCTAAAGCAGACTACAATTATTTTATAAGCAAAAAAGTAATAGGAGAAAGAACAAATACAAATATAGAATTATTAAAAGAAGATGAAGTAATAAGAGAAATAGCAAGAATTTCATCAGGAGAAATAAATGATACGACAATTCAATATGCAAAAGAATTAAGAAATAAGATAGCATCATAACTAACAATTAAAACATATTAAGGAGAATTATAATATTGGAAGAAAAACAAATTCTAGAAAATAGAACTGAATATATAAATGCTATTGCTCATAAACAGATAGCAGTAAATCAAATTGATTTATTATTAACTTATCATATAGAAAATAACAACTTGAAAAAAGCCAATTTACTTTCCTATTGGTTTGAGGATTTTTCAAAATATAATTTAAATGAAGAAAATTTTAATCCAAAATTATTAAAAAAGTATAAGAGGGGCAGTATAATAAAGGCAAATTTAGGATTTAATGTAGGAAATGAAGAAGGAGGTTTACATTATTGTATTGTTCTAGATAAAAATAATGCATTATCATCAGGAACCTTAACTGTAATTCCATTAACATCTATAAAAGAAAATAAAAAATATAATAGTTCTACACTTAATATAGGAAATGAAATATATATTAATTTAAAGAAAATATGTGATAATATGTCTCTAAAATTAGCGAATGAATATGAAAACATATGGAACTTGGCAACTGAAAAAGTGGAAAAATTTAATACTGAGTTTAAAAATATAGAAAAAGAAATTGCAAAGATGAAGAAAGGAAGTATTGCACTAATTAGTCAAATTACTACAATTAGTAAACAAAGAATTTATAATCCAAAAACTTCTTCGGACATTCTTGCTAATTTGAGAGTATCAACTAATACATTAAATTTAATAGATGCAAAAATAAAAGAACTTTTTCTAAAATAATTTGAATAGAAATTGACAAAATCACATATTATATATTATAATAAAGTTATAACTCAGCAGTGCAATATCTTTGATATTAGTACCTGCATTATAGAAGACTTTATAAGTGGTTAATATCAACCACTTTTTTCTATTATATAGCAGGCTAAATGTATAAGAAATAAAAAAAGGGATAAAATACCAAAAAAGGAAAAAAGAAAATGTTTAGCATTTCCTTTAAAAAACTTCAAAGGGAGGTATTTTAAAAATGAGAGATTACTTAGGAATAGAAGATATAAGAGCACTAGAGGTATTAGACTCAAGAGGGAATCCAACTGTACAGGTAGAAGTAATATTAGAAGGAGGATTCTATGGAAGAGCAATAGTACCATCTGGAGCATCAACAGGAAGTTTTGAAGCAGTAGAATTAAGAGATGAAGATGTAAATAGATATTTAGGAAAAGGGGTACAAAAAGCAGTATACAATGTAAATGAAAAAGTAGCAAAAAAGATAAGAGGAATGAATGCATATAATCAAAGAGAAGTAGACCAATTGTTATTAAATATAGATGGAACAGAGAACAAATCTAAACTAGGAGCAAATGCCACATTAGGAGTATCACTAGCAGTAGCGAAAGCTGCAGCAGACTCATTAGGGTTAAGTTTATACAATTATATTGGTGGAGTAAATGCCCACCAATTACCAATACCAATGATGAATATACTAAATGGAGGCAAACATTCAGACAATAATTTAAGTATACAAGAATTCATGATAATGCCAGTAGGAGAAAAAACATTTAAAGAAAGACTACAAACAGGAGTTGAAGTATATCATCATCTAAAAAAAGTATTAAAAGAAAAAGGATATTCAGTAGCAGTAGGAGATGAAGGAGGATTTGCACCAAATTTAGAAAATGAAGAACAAGCAATACAACTAATAATAGAAGCAGTTGTAAGAGCAGGATATGAGCCAATAAAAGATATAGTAATAGGACTAGATGTAGCAAGCACAGAAATGTATGAAGAAGCAAAAAAGATAGGAAAAGATGGATATTATTTTTGGAAAACAGGAGAATATAAAACAAAAGAAGAAATGATAAATTATCTAGTAGACTTAACAGAAAAATATCCAATTGCATCAATAGAAGATGGACTAGCTGAAGAAGATTGGGAATCATGGAAGATACTAACACAAAGAATAGGAGACAAAGTACAGCTTGTAGGAGATGATTTATTTGTAACAAATGTATATAGACTACAAAGAGGAATAACAGAAAAAGTTGCAAATGCAATATTAATAAAACCAAATCAAATAGGAACATTAACAGAAACATTAGACTGTATAGATATAGCACATAAAAATGGATATAAAACAATAATTTCTCATAGATCAGGAGAAACAGAAGACAGAACAATTGCTGATTTATCTGTAGCAGTAAACTCAGGACAAATAAAAACAGGAGCACCTTGCAGAACAGATAGAGTTGCTAAATATAACAGATTATTAAATATAGAAGCTGAGATGAAATAAAAATATTGACACAAAGTAAAAAAAGTAGTAAACTAAAAATATAGAAAAAATGAATATAAAAAACAATTAAGAGAAAAAGTAAAATAAAGGTTACTAAAAGAGAGGAATAATCGAGGCTGAAAGTTATTCCAAGAAAACATGTTTGAAAAACTAGCTCTTAAAGTTTCTAGTGAAAACAAGCTAGACGTATAGATGCGTTATAATCTAAATTAAGAAAAAAATAGGATGGAACCGTGCTAAAATATAAAAAATAAAATAGCACTCCTATAGGTATAATATAAAAATACCTATAGGGGTGTTTTTGTATTAATCAGGAATACATTTCCAATAAAACAAAAAAAGGAGGAACCAATATGGTAAAAGTAACATTAAAAGATGGCGCTATACTAGAAGCAGAAGAAGGAAGTAGTATAGCAGATGTAGCAAAAAAAATAAGCGAAGGACTAGCAAGAGTAGCAACATGTGGAGAAGTAGATGGAGAAATAAAAGATTTAAGATATCAAATAAAAAAAGATTGCACATTAAATATACATACATTTGAGAGTTCAATAGAAGGAAAAAAAGCATATTGGCACACAACATCACACATAATGGCACAAGCAATAAAAAGAATATTTCCGAATGTAAAATTAGCAATAGGACCATCAATAGACAATGGATTTTATTATGATTTTGATATAGAAAAACCATTTTCAGATGAAGACAAAGCAAAAATAGAAGAAGAAATGAAAAAAATAATAAAAGAAGATTTAGAAATAGAAAGATTTACACTACCAAGAGAAGAAGCAATAAAATTTATGAAAGAAAAGGGAGAAGACTACAAAGTAGAATTAATAGAGGACTTACCAGAAGGAGAAGAAATATCATTTTATAAACAAGGAGAATTTACAGACTTATGTGCAGGACCACACTTAATGAGTACAGGAAAAGTAAAAGCAATAAAAATATTAACTTCATCAGGAGCATACTGGAGAGGTAATGAAAACAACAAAATGTTACAAAGAATATATGGAATAGCATATCCTAAATCAAGCCAATTAGAAGAATATATACAACTAATAGAAGAAGCAAAAAAGAGAGACCATAGAAAGCTTGGAAAAGAATTAGACTTATTTTTCTTTGATGAAACAGCACCAGGAATGGCATATTGGTTACCAAAAGGATTTACAATGATGAATATCTTAATTGATATGTGGAGAAAAATACACAAAGAAAATGGATATCAAGAATTCTCAGGACCTCAATTAAACAGTAGTGTACTTTGGAAAACATCAGGACATTGGGACCATTATAAAGAGGATATGTTTGTACTAACAGATTCTGATGGAAACGAGCAAGCATTAAAACCAATGAACTGTCCAAATGCAATAAAAATATTCCAATCAAAACTAAGAAGTTATAAAGATTTACCACTAAGATTTAATGATATTGATGTAATCCATAGAAACGAAAAATCAGGTCAGCTAAATGGATTATTCCGTGTAAGAATGTTTAGACAAGATGATGCTCACAACTTTATATGTGAAGACCAAATTGGCTCAGAAATAAAAAATATAATAAGTATAGCAAAAGAACTATATGACATATTCAAATTAGATTTTGAATTAACACTATCAACAAGACCAGATGATTACATGGGCGAATTAGAACTTTGGAATAAAGCAGAAGCAAATTTAAGAGATGTATTAGATGAAATATGCGGAAAATCAAATTACAGAATAAACGAAGGAGATGGAGCTTTCTACGGACCAAAAATTGATATAAAAATGAAGGACTGTCTAGGAAGAGAATGGCAAATGGGAACAGTACAAGTAGACTTTCAATTACCACTTCGTTTCAATATGAGTTATATAGATAAAGATGGAGAAAAGAAAACTCCAATATTAATACACAGAGCATTATTTGGTTCATTCGAAAGATTTATAGGAATAATAACAGAACACTTTGCAGGAGCATTTCCAGTATGGCTTGCACCAGTACAAGCGAAGATATTACCAATATCAGAAAAACATTTAGAATATGCTAATAAACTAAAACAAGAGCTTGAAGAAGTAGGATTAAGAGTAGAGATTGATGAAAGAAATGAAAAAATCGGATACAAAATTCGTGAAGCACAACTTGAAAAAGTACCATATATGTTAGTAGTAGGAGATAAAGAAGAAGAAAGTCACAGTGTAGGAGTTCGCTCAAGAAAAGATGGAGATATAGGTGCAATGAACTTAAATGATTTTGTAAACAAAATAAAAGAAGAAATAGAAAATTTTACAATATAAATCTACAAAAAGAATAAGTTATAATATGTCTATATTTACCAGGAAAGATAAAATCTAAAAGATACAAAATTTAAAAATAGAAAGAATTATTTAAGAGTAATTTATCCTGATGTTGTAGGAACTAAAAACTACAATATCAGGAATATTTTTTTACTATTTTTACCATAATATAATTGATAGATACAAAACAACATTAAAAAGTTAATTTTATAAATTTAAAATTTAAAACAATGTATCTATGTTTATAAACATACACGACGAATTTCATAAATTAAAAAAAACGACTTGATTGATTATGTTAAATATGATATAGTAAAAAAATAATAGGAGTTGTAAAAAAATGAATAAATTAATTGAAGTACTAAAGAAAAACAAGAAAGAAGTAGGATTATATCTAGCAATTGTATTATTAGGATTTTTATGTATAGGACCATTTTTTAAATTTCATATGACACCAGATTCATACTTATTAATAAATCCAAAAAATGATGTATATTCAAGAGACATGCTAGGAAGTGTAGTAAACTCAATATCAGGAAGACCATTAAGCGATATGTTCTTATTCTATGTAAATATGATAGGTTTAAATATGATGGCGAATCAAGGACTATTTAATTTCTTATCAATTGTAATATTAATAATAGCCACAATACTGTTATATAAAACATGTGAAGAATTAACAAAAAACAAGACAAAAAGTATATGGATAACAGGACTAGCATCATTCTTAATTATTTTTAATGCTTTTAGTTTTGAATTGTTTGTATACAATGTAATGACAAGTTTATCAATACAATATATTATAGTAATATATGCAGTAAGAATACTATTGAAAGAATTAACTATTAGAAATATATGCATATCGACTATATTAAATATGATAGGACTGTGCATTTATCAAGGAATAGGACCACTATTTATAGGGTTAGGCATGATATTATTAGGATATAAATATAAAAATGAACCATTAATTCAAAATATAAAAAGATATTTTATAATAGGAATAATATATGGAATCTCATGTATATCAAATCTAATATTAATAAATATAACTGATACCAACCGATATGAATCAATAACTTTAGGCGAAGGAATAAAAAGAATATTTGAAGCACAACAAACAATATGGATAGACTCATATGGATTTTTTCCGAAATTCTTTTTTTGGGGAATAATAGTATTATTTTTAGCAATAACATTCATATATATAATAAAAAAAGATAAGAAGAATTTTTGGAATATGTCTATATGTATAGTAGGAGCAATAGTAATGACATCAATTGCGGCATTAATACCATATATTGTATCAACAGTAAGTATTGTACCAAGAACAATACTAACAATTTCAACAATTCCTTGGTTAATATTATTGTTTATGGGAATTAATTACATTGATATAAATTCAATGCTTAGATTACTAATTGGAATAATAATAGGAGGATATATATTTGTACTAGTAAATCTATCATATAGATTAGTGGATGCAATAGTTAGAATTAATGATTATGACAAATATATTGCAGGAAAAGTAATGAGGGCAATAGAAGAATACGAACTAACAAATAATATAGAAGTAACAAAATTTTCATATTGCTACGATGAAAATTATACATGGTGGATACCAAATCAACCAAATGTAAATATAGACTGTTTAGGAAGAGCGTTAACAGTTTCATGGTCTTGGAAAGATGTAATATGGCATTACTATGGAAAAGACTTTGAAATAGTACCAATGGATGATGATGTATATAATACTTATATAAAAGGAAAAGACTGGAGTGAATTTAGTGAAGAACAACTTATATTTGTAAAAGACACATTGTATATGGTTAGTTATTAATTAAATCTAAATATATTTTAATTAAATAAAGAAATAGGAGGAATAAAAAATGAAAGTGCCAATATTAAATTTACAAAGACAATATGCAGATTTTAAAGAAGAATTAGAGCCACGAATTTTAGAAACATTACAATCAGGAAATTATGTTATGGGTAAAGAAGTTTCAACATTAGAAGAAGAACTATGTGAGTATATAGGATGTAAAAATGCTATAACTGTAGGAAATGGAACAGATGCATTAGTAATAGCATTAGAGGCATGTGGAGTAAAAGAAGGGGATGAAGTAATAACCACACCATTTACATTTTTTGCAACAGCAGAAAGTATAGCTAGTGTAGGAGCAACACCAGTATTTGTAGATGTAGACTATGAAAACTTAAACATAGATGTAACCAAAATTGAAGAAAAAATAACAAGTAAAACAAAAGCAATATTACCAGTTCATATATTTGGAAGAATGGCAAATATGGATGAAATAATGAGGATTGCAAAGAAATACAATTTAAAAGTAATAGAAGATGCATGCCAAGCAATAGGGGCAGAATATAAAAATATAAAGGCGGGAGCATTAGGAGATATAGCTTGTTTTTCATTCTTTCCAACAAAAAACTTAGGAGCATTTGGAGATGCAGGATTAATAACAACAAATGATGAGCAATTATCAGTTATATGTAAAGCATTAAGGGAACATGCAGGAGGTAAGAATGGGCTACAAGCAAAAAATATATTAGAAGGAAATGTAGAAGCATTAAAAGAATTAAAAGAAGAAGACCCATTATATAACCCATACAAATATTACAATTATTTAATAGCATATAATTCTAGATTAGATTCTATACAAGCAGTAGTATTAAGAACAAAACTAAAACATTTAGACAAGTGGAATGCAAAAAGAACACAAAATGCTAAATTCTATTTAGAAAACCTAAAAGGAGTAGGAGATATAGTATTACAACAAGAATTAACAGATAGAAAAGATGTATGGCATCAATTTGTAATAAAAACAAAATACAAAGATGAATTAGGAAAATTTTTGTCAGACAATGGAGTAGGAACAGGAGCATTTTATCCAATACCACTACATTTACAAGAAGCATTCAAATATTTAGGATATAAAGAAGGAAGTTTACCTGTTTCAGAAAGACTATCAAAAGAGACCGTGTGCTTACCAATATTTCCAGAACTAACACAAGAAGAATTACAATATATAGTAGATATGATAAAAAAATTTTTTGAAAAGATGTAGGTGTTAAATATGATAAAAATAGGTGTAATAGGTACAGGACATATGGGAAGAAACCATTTAAGAGTGCTAAAGGAATTAAATAAAGATTTTGAACTTGTAGGGTTTTCAGATAAAATGGAAGAAAACATAAAATTTGCAGAAGAAACATATAAAATAAAGTATTATAAAGAAATAGAAGAACTACTTAATAATGTTGATGCAGTTATAATAGCAGTGCCATCATCATTACATAAAGAAATAGGTTTAATGGTAGCAAAACATAAAGTACATGCATTAATAGAAAAGCCAATAGCATTAAGTGAAGAAGATGGAAAAATGTTATGTGAAGAGTTTGAAAAAAATAATGTTAGACTAATGGTAGGACATGTAGAAAGATATAATTCAGTTGTATCAGAATTAAAAAAAATAATAGATAACGAAGAAATAATAGCTATAGAAGCAAGAAGATGCAGTCCATTTGACCCAAGAATATCAGACACAAATGTTATATATGACTTAATGATACATGACATTGATATAGTATTTAATTATTTAAATATAACGCCAATAGAAAATATAACATCTACAGCAGTAAATGTTATGAGTAATAATAGAGCTGACTATGTACAAGCAGTTGCACAACATACAAATGGAACAATATCATCACTTATAGCAAGTCGTGTAACAGAGGACAAAGTAAGAACCATAGATATTCATACTAAAAAATGTTTTATAAGAGCAGACCTATTAAATAGAACACTAACTGTATCCAGAAAAACAACATTTGATTTAAATGTAGGATATGTACCAACATATAAGCAAGAAAATATAATAGAAAAAATAATGTTACCTAATGTAGAACCATTAAGAGCAGAACATTTAGAATTTGCTAAGGCAATAATAGAAGGAAGAACTCCATTAACATCAGGTAAAGATGCAACAAAAGCAGTAGAGCTTGCAGAAAAGATAAATTTAGTAGAACTAAAAAAGAGATATTAAAATAAGGAAGTGTAAGATAAATGAAAGGTGAAAATGTGTATATACATGGCACAGCAGAAGTAAGTGATAAAGCCAACATTGGAAAAAATACAAAAGTATGGAATTTAGCACAAGTAAGAGAAAATGCTAGTATTGGTGAAAACTGTATAATTAGTAAAAATGTATACATAGATTCAGATGTTACAATTGGAAACAATGTAAAAATTCAAAATAATGTAAATGTATATCATGGTGTTACAATAGAAGATGATGTGTTTTGCGGACCATCAATGACATTTACTAATGACTTTTATCCAAGAGCATTCAACAAAGAATGGAAAGTAACAAAAACATTAGTAAAAAAAGGAGCATCTATTGGTGCAAATGCCACAATAGTATGTGGAAATACAATTGGAGAATATTCAATGATAGGCTCAGGAAGTGTAGTCACTAAAGATGTTGAACCATATTCTTTAGTTGTTGGAAATCCAGCAAGAAAAATAGGATATGTATGCAAATGTGGAAACAGGTTAGATAATAATATGTATTGTAGCGAATGTAAAAAAACAATAGAGGTAAAATAATATGAATATGTCAGATAATATATCAATAGTAATCCCATTCTTAAATGAAGAAGATAATATAGAAGAATTAGTAAATTATTTAAATGAAAATTGTAAACAAGCAGAATTTCATGCAGAAGTAGTTTTTGTAGATGATGGTTCAACAGATAATTCCATAGAAGTATTGAAAAAACAAAACTTTGAGAATTTTGATGCAAAGATTGTTAAGTTATCTAAAAATTATGGTTCACATAATGCAATAAGAGCTGGTATACAAAATGCTACCAATGATATATGTACATTTTTCAGTGCTGATTTACAAGAGCCATTTAGTGTAATAACACGAATGTATGAAAAAATCCAGCAAGGAGCACAAGTAGTATGTGCATATAAAGAAAATGTTAGTATTGGAAAAATTGAAAAATTATTTTCAAACTCTTATTCAAAATTAATAAAAAAATATGCTGTAAAAGATTTTCCAGTTGAAGGTGCTAATACATTGATGTTTAATGGACAAGCTAAAGAAATATTAAATAATAATATAGAAAAAAACTCTTCAATAATGTTGCAAATACTAGATATGGGATTTAAAAAAGAATTTATACCATATTCTTTAAATGCAAGAAAAAATGGAAAATCAAAGTGGACATTTTCTAAACGAATTAAATTATTTATAGATTCTTTTGTTAATTTCTCATATATGCCTATTAGAGCTGTAAGCATAATAGGAATAATAATGTCAGTAATAAGTGTATTAATAGCAATATTTACAATTATTTACAAAATATTTGTAAATAATCAAATGCCAATGGGATATCCAACACTACTTGTTGTTGTCTTGTTAGGATTTGGAATTACAAATATATCATTAGGGATAGTAGCAGAATATATATGGAGAATTTTAGATTCAACTAGAAACAGACCAGCATTTATAGTTGACAGAGTGGAAAAGATAGAATAAAATAAAGCTGAGAGAAAGAGGCTCATATAGTATAAAAACTAGGAGGTAAATAGAAATGAAAGAAATACCAGTAATGATTCCCTATATAGGAGAAGAAGAGAAAAGAGAGGTAGAAAAAGTTCTAGCTTCTGGATGGGTAGCACAAGGACCAAAAGTAAAAGAGTTTGAAGAAAAGGTTGCAAGTTATGAAAATACAAAATATGGAATTGCAACAACATCTTGTACAACTGCATTACATTTAGCATTAGTAGCATTAGGTGTAAGAGAAGGTCAAGATGTAATAGTACCTGCATTTACATTTGTAGCAACAGCAAATTCAGTATTATATACTGGAGCAACACCAATATTAGTGGATGTACATCCTACCACATATAATATTGTTGTAGAAGAAATAGAAAGAACAATTCAAGAAAAATATGAAAATAAAAATGGAGAATTAATAAACAAACAGACAGGAAACAAATTAACTACATTAGTGCCAGTAAATTTATTTGGGCTATGTGCAGATTTACCAAGAATAAACGAAATAGCAAAAAAATACAACTTAAAAGTATTAGAAGATAGTGCTTGTGCTTTTGGTGCAAAAATTGGAGATAAATACGAAAGTGAATTTGGAAATCCAACTTGTTTAAGTTTTCATCCAAGAAAATCAATAACTACAGGAGAAGGTGGAATGATATTAACAAGTGATGAAGAAATATATAAAATAACAACCCAACTTCGTAGTCATGGAGCATCCGTATCAGAAATAGCAAGACATAAAAATGCAGGATATTTATTACCAGATTTTAATGATTTGGGATATAATTATAGAATGACAGACATCCAAGCAGCAGTAGGAGTTGCACAAATGGATAAAATGACATATATAACAGAAACAAGAAGAACAAAAGCAGATTTATATAGAAAACTACTGGAGAAAGTAGACTTTATCAATCCACCAGTAGTACCTGAAAATTATTATCATACATATCAATCATTTGTATGTATGATTGATAATGAAAAGCTAAATATGACAGTAGAAGAAGCACATGAATTTAGAAATGAATTAATGGAAAAATTAGAAGAAAATAAAATAGCAACAAGAGTAGGAACACATGCTGTTCATATGTTAGGATATTATAAAGAAAAATTTGGATATAAGTCAAAAGACTTTGATGGAGCATATAAAGCAGACAGCCTATCTATAACATTACCATTATATGTTCAAATGACAGATGAAGACCAAGAATATGTAATAAATAAAATAGTAGAACTAAAAGAAAAAATAGTGGAGGGAAAATAATGAGAAGTATAAAAGACAAGAATGTATTAGTAACAGGTGGAGCAGGATTTATAGGAAGCCATTTAACAGATGCATTATTAAAAGCTGGAGCTAAAAAAGTAGTAGTTGTTGATAATTTCTTTGTAGGTAAAATGGAAAATTTGGAATATGCAATGTCAAATTATGATAATATAAAAATATATAAAGAAAGTGCAGCAGATTTAGGAGCAATGGAAGCTATTATAAAAAACGAAGAAATAGAAGTTGTATACAATATGGCAACAATGGCCTTAATATATTCATTCTTTAATCCACATGGAGCTTACATGATAAATGTACAAATAGCTGATGTATTAATGAATTTAATGAGAAATGGAGCATTTAAGACATTAATACACATGTCTTCATCAGAAGCATATGGAACAGCACAATATGCACCAATGGATGAAAATCATCCAATGAATCCAACTACTCCTTATGCAGCTGGAAAAGCAGCAGCAGATTTATTAATAAAATCATTTTACAATGTTTATAAATTTGATATAACAATAATAAGACCATTTAATAATTATGGACCAAGACAAAATGATGGGAATTTAGCTGGGATTATTCCTATAACTGCTAAAAGAATTTTTAATGGCGAAAAACCAGTTATTGAAGGAACTGGAGAACAAACAAGAGATTACATATATGTTGAAGATACAGTAAGAGGATTACTACTTGCTTACGAAAATGGAGAAAAAACTCAAGGACAAATAATAAATTTAGGTTCTGGCAAAGAATTAACTATAAAGAGTATTATAGAAAATATATGTAAATATTATGATTATAAAAGCGAAATTCAATATAATGAAGCAAGAACTGCTGATGTAAAAAGATTATGTGCATCATCTAAAAAGGCTAGAGAGCTTCTTGAATTTGAGCCAAAAATAGATTTTGAAGAAGGAATAGTAAAAACACTTGATTGGTATGGTGAGAGGTATAAAAACAATGAATAGAGTATTATTTATAGGAAGTAAAGAGTTGGGGTTTAGTGCATTTACGGAGATTTATAATATTTCTCCAGAAAAAATTGTTGGATGTGTTACTGTAGATGATAGTTTAGATACTAGATCATTTTTTAATGAATTCAAATTATTTAGTACGAATAATGAAATACCATTTTATGTTGTTAATAAATCAAGTCAGCTTAATGATATTATCGATGAATTGAAACCTGATATTTGTTTTGTTTTAGGTTGGTATTTTTTAATTAGTAAAAATGTCCTAGAATCAGTTCCAAATGGATTTATTGGAATTCATAATTCTTTATTACCTAAATACAGGGGATTTGCACCTCTTGTGTGGACAATGATTAATGGTGATAGACAAGTAGGATTTTCTTTATTTTCTTTTGAAGAGGGAATGGATACAGGTGATATTTGGGCAACAGGAATAGTCGATGTAGATGAACAAGATTTTGTAGAAGATGTTATTAAAAAGGTAGATAAGGAAATAGTTGAATGTATAAAAAATGTTTATCCTAGAATTTTATCACAAAGCATCACACCAAAAAAACAATCTTCTGATGGAATTACTTATTGTGGTAAAAGACTACCCGATGATGGTAAAATAAATTGGTACAAAAATAATTTGGAAGTATATAATTTCATACGTGCTCAATCACATCCATATCCAGGAGCATATACTCTAATTGATGGTGAAAAAGTAATAATTTGGAAATGTAAAAGATTTGACTATCCAATATACGGGACGCCTGGACAAGTAGGATTAATTTTAGATGATGATATTGTAGTCGTATGTGGTGATAATACAGGATTAGTAATTACTGATTATGAATGCAATAATGAAACGAGCTTGAAAAAATTAAAATCATTAAATTGCAGATTTTAAGATTATAATTTAGTAAAATATTATAGGAAAAATCAAAGTTATTTATGAGAAAGAGGAGATTAAGTAATGCAAATATTGTTGATTATAATATATTTATTATTAACAACATCAGGACTAGTATTAATGAAATTAGGAGGAAACACAGGAGAAATTTTAATAAGAAGTGGAAATCTAAACTTTTCTATGAGTTTAGTAAGTTGTGCGGGATTTATTTGCTATATATTAAGTTTTCTGTTATTTACTAGAATTGTTAATATGTTTAACTTAAGTTATATTTATCCGATATCAGCAGGAATAATTCAAATATTAACATTAATTGCATCAGTAGTCATTTTAAAAGAAACTATATCAACTCAAGGAATTGTAGGTGCTATTATAATTATTATAGGAATTATAATAATGAATATAAATACTAATAAAATATAGGTTATTAAACAAACAATTAAATACAAAAATATTAGAAAAACAATGCTTTTAAATAGAACTCAACCTTAATAAAGGGGAGCTCAATAAAGGCATTGTTTTTTAAAAAACCATATGATATAATGAGCACGAAAAAAAGAAGATAAAACGAATAATAACAAGTCAAATATAAGAAAGAATAATTAACAAACAGAAAGGAACTCCAAAATGAAAAAAATAGTATTTGGAATAACAGGATTAACATTAGGAGGAGCAGAAAGAGTATTAGTAGACATAGCAAACAAATTAAGTAAAGAAAAAAAATGTAAAATTACAATATTTACAATATATGCAAAAGGAGAATTAGAAAAACAATTAAATGATGAAGTAGAATTAAAAAGTATATATAATAAACAATATAAAGAACTAACAAAAATACAAAGAAAATTAATAATACCAATAAAAATCTTATTAGAAAAAAGAAAAATATATAAAAAATATATAAAAAATAAATATGATGTAGAAGTAGCATTTTTAGAAGGACCAGTCACTAGAATATTTGCACAAGGAAAAGAGAAAGAGAAAAAAATAGCATGGATACACAATGACATAACAAAAGTATATGGAACAGGAATGAAAGCTAAAATAAAAAGGAATATAGATGAGAACATATACAAAAAATTTAAGAAATTAGTATTTGTAAGTAAAGACAATTTAGAACAATTTGAGAAACAATATAAAAATGAATCAGAAAAAGCAGTAATATATAATTATATAGATAGCAACAGAATAATAGAAAAATCAAAAGAAGGACAAGCCGAAGAAATAATAAAAGGGAAAGAAATAAACATAGTAACAGTAGCAAGATTAGTAGAACAAAAAGGAATAGATAGGTTAATAAAAGTACATTCAAAATTAATAAAAGAGGGAAAAAAGCACAATATATATGTTATAGGCGAAGGACCTGAAAGAACGAGGCTAGAAGAAATAATACAAAAAGAACAATGTCAAGAAACTATAAAACTATTAGGAGCAAAAGAAAATCCATATCCATATATAAAAAAATCAGATTATTTTGCACTATTATCAAATTATGAAGGCTATCCAATGGTATTACTAGAAGCACAAATATTAGGAAAATATATATTAATAACAGATACAGCAGCAAAAGAAACAATAAAAGAATACGAAGAAAGTAAAATATTTGAAAATACAGAACAAGGAATATATAAAGGATTAAAAGAAGTATTAGAAAATACAGATAATATAAAAAAGGCAGAAAAATCAAAAGAATATAACAATGAACAAATAATAAAAAAGGTAGAACAACTAATAGGAATAACAATATAAAGAAAAATTAATAATGTGGAGAAAAAGAATGAAGATATCAATATTAACTGCAACATATGATAGAGCGAAAATGCTAAAAAAATTATATGAAAGTTTAATAAAAAATATAAAAGAAAAACTAGAAATAGAATGGTTAATAATGGATGATGGTTCAACAGACAATACAAAGCAGATTGTAGAACAATTTATAGAACAAAACAAAATACAAATTAAGTATAAAAAACAAGAAAACCAAGGGAAAATGGTAGCAATAAATAACTTAGTAATGGATGCTACAGGAGATGTCATAATAGAATGTGACTCTGATGACTATTTTATAGAAAATGCATTTAGTATTATAGAAGAGGAATTTAACAAAAATAAATACAGAAAAGACATATATGCAATATGTTTTTTAAAATATAATTTACAAAATAAAAATATAGGAAAAGAATTTAAAAACAAAGAAACAACAATGTTTGACTTATATTTTAAAGAAGGAGAAGATGGAGAAAAATCATTAGTATATTTTAGCAATATTCGCAAAAAATATAGATACAAATTAGAAAATAATGAAAGATTTGGAACAGAAGCAAGACTACATCATGAAATGGATTTAAAGTATAAAATAATCTGTTGCAATAAGCCAATTATGGTGTGTGAATATCAAAAAGATGGCTATACGAAGAATATACAAAAAGTATTTATAGAAAATCCACAAGGATATTTTGCATATTTTAAAGAGATTTTACAAAGAGATATGAAAGGTGTGCTATTTGAAAAAAGACTATATACTATAAAACATTATATCTTATTTTCTGTGTTGTCAAATACAAATATACAAATAAATGAAATCAAAAACATTTACAACAAAATATTATTAATATGCCTATACATACCAGGAAAGATAAAAAGTAAACGATTTTTAATAAGTGCTAAAAGTAGTAAAAATATACTTTAAATTAAATAAAATAAAATGTATAAAACTTGATTTAAATAGACTTTTTATACATAAAAATCTTGATTTTTTAATATAGATAGTATAGAATAAAGTGTATATTAAAATAGATGAAAAAGTCCAGAAAAATGGAGAAAGGTGAAACAAATGCAAGATAAGGATACAGTAAAAATAAAAGTAAAAAATGTATATAAAACATTTGATGTGTATTTAGACAAAGCTAATAGCCTAAAAGAAAAACTACTATTTTGGAATAGGAATAATAAAGAAACTAGAGAGGTATTAAAAAATATAAATTTAGAAATACAAGAAGGAGAAGCAGTAGCATTAATAGGAGTAAATGGAAGTGGAAAATCAACACTATTAAAGTTAATGACAAAAATAATATATCCTAATAAAGGACAACTAGAAACATATGGAAAATTAACATCATTGTTAGAACTAGGAGCTGGATTCCATATGGATTTTTCAGGAAGAGAAAATATATATTTTAATGCATCAATCTTTGGACTAACAAAAAAAGAAATAGATGAAAGACTAGAACAAATAATAGAATTTTCAGAATTAGGAGAATATATAGACAATCCAGTAAGAACATATTCATCAGGAATGTTCATGCGTTTAGCATTTTCAGTAGCAATAAATGTAGATGCTGAGATACTATTAGTAGATGAAATCTTATCTGTAGGAGACCAGCATTTTCAAGAAAAATGTTTAAACAAAATGAAAGAATTACGAAGTGAAGGAAAAACAATGGTGTTTGTAACACATAGTTTAGACTCAGTAAAAGAATTATGTAATAGAGCAATTTGGATACACAATGGAGAAATAAAAATAGATGGACAACCAGAGGAAGTAATAGAAGAATATTTAAAAGAAACAAGGTAACAAGCTTAAGGGAAAGGGGAAATTCATGAAAATATTTAAAAATATGTATGAATATAGAGAATTATTAAAAACAAGTGTAAAAAAAGATGTAAGAGGAAAATATAAAAATTCAGTATTAGGAATATTTTGGTCATTTTTAAATCCACTATTACAAATAGTAGTATATGCACTAGTTTTTCCATTAATAACTAAAAGTACAGAAACAAATTATACAGTGTTTGTTTGTTGTGGATTAATACCATGGACATTTTTTTCATCAGCAATATCAAGGTCAGCATTTACCATGATAGAAAATGGAAATATCATAAAAAAAGTATATTTTCCTAGAGAAATATTATCAATATCAGTAGTAACAAGTGAAATGATTAATTTTGTAATATCTACAATAATAGTATTAGCCTTTGTACTAGGATATGGACTTGGAATAACAAAGTATGTAATATTTTATCCATTAATAGTATTAGTTGAATACATATTATTGATAGGGATATCATTTATAGTTTCAAGTATTACGGTGTTTTTTAGAGACTTACAACACTTTATAACAGTACTTTTACAATTGTTATTTTATGCAACACCAATAGTCTATTCAGCATCAACAATACCAGAAAATTTTAAATGGATACTAAAATATAATCCCATGACATATATAATAGAAGCATTTAGAAATATATTTTATTATAAAAAAATGCCAGAAATAAAATCATTAATGATAGTACTAGGGATAAGTATATTAATATGTATAATAGGATATTTATTATTTAGCAAATTACAAAAGAAATTTGCAGAAGAATTATAAAATATAGAAAAATAGGAAGGATGTATAAAATGGATAAGAAGCTATCAATAATTATACCAAATTATAATAACGAAAAATACTTAAAAAGAAGTTTAGAATGTGTAATAGAACAGACATATAAAAATTTAGAAATAATTGTAGTAAATGATGGTTCAAAAGGCAATAGTGATGAAATCATGAAAGAATATCAAGAAAAAGACAACAGAATAAAATATGTAAAGCATGATGTAAACAAGGGATTATTTCAAGCAAGATTAACAGGTGCATCAGTAGCGACAGGAGACTATATAGCATTTTTAGATGCAGATGACTATACATCTATAGATTTTTATAGGACATTAATGAACAATGCAATTGAAAATAATTCTGATATAGTTATAGGAAATACAGTATTAGAATATGATAGTGGTAAAAAAATAGAATATAATTTATTTAATATGAATTTCAAAGAATTAAAAGGAAGTCAATGCATAGATGAGTACTTTAGACAAGAAGGGCTAAATTTTTCTTGGCATACAATATGGAATAAAATATATTCAATGAAAATATGGAAGGAAGCAACGAGACATTATAAAAAAATAAATAAAAGATTAATAATGACAGAAGATTTTGCTTTTTCAACAGTATTATTCTACTATGCAAATAAAATAACAAGAACACAAAATGATAATATATTTTATTGTCAACACGAAGTAACCTCAACATCAATTAAGGACATAAATTATAATAAGGTAAAGAACAATATATCAGATTTAATGACTTCATTTTCATTCATAGAAGATTTCTTAAAAGAAGTAAAAATATATGATAAGTATGAGCAACAATTTTTAAAATGGAAACATTTATATAGTATGCAACATAGAAGTTATATAAAACAAGCAAGAAAAGTAAAAGCAACAGAAAAAAAAGAATTAAATGAATTGATGGATACATTTTGTAGTGAAAAGAAACAAATAGAAAATGCAAATTTATTTTCATCAGTAGAAACAAATTGGAATGATAAGCTAGAAAAAGTAAAAAAAGCAATAATAGATAAAGAAGTAAAATATGTAAGTTTTGATATATTTGATACATTAGTAGTAAGACCATTTCTAGAGCCAGTAGATTTATTTAGATTATTAGACAGAGACTATAGAAAAATAAGTAACAATAAAGCAGGAATAAGTTTTTCAAAAATAAGAACAGTATCAGAAAGTATAGCAAGAGATGAGCAGTTTAAAAGAAATCCAGAAGTTCAAGAAGTAACATTAGATGCAATATATGAAACAATACATGGATTATATGAAATAGACAATAATATATTAAATATATTAAAAGAAAAAGAAAAAGAATACGAATTAAGATTTTGTAAACGCAGAAATACAACATATGAATTATATCAATTAGCAATAGATATAGGAAAAAAAGTAATATGTACATCAGATATGTATTTACCAGAAGAAACAATAGTTAAAATGCTAAAAGGAAATGGATATACACAAATAGAAAAACTGTATTTATCATCAACAATAAAGAAAACAAAATGGACAGGCGATTTACATAGATATGTATTAAAAGACTTAAATATAAAACCAAATGAGATAATACATTTAGGAGATAATCGAGAAACAGACTATAAACGAGTTAAAGATTTAGGAATGAAAGCAGTATATATTCCAAAAACAGCAGAAGTAATGCAAGATACAGTAAAAACAAACGACTTATCACAAATGCTTGTAAAAAGTTTACCATTTTGGCAAGACAATAAAGAGTCACAAAGATTTTTAGGAATAAGAACAATGATGGCAATGGTAGCCAATAAGTATTTTGACAATCCTTTTAGAACATTTAATGAAAAATCTGATTTTAATGCAGACCCATATCTAATAGGATATTATGCTTTAGGAATGTATGCATTTGGAGTAACAAAATGGCTAATAGATAACATACAAGGAAACTATGACAAAATATCGTTCATGGCAAGAGATGGTTATTTAGTAATGCAAACATATAAAATAATGAAAGAATTATACAAAGATATGCCAACAGAGGAGTATATGTATGTTTCAAGAAAAGCATTAATACCAATAATGATAGTTAGCAAGTTAGACTTTTATAAATTATCTGAAATATTAGAAATAGAAAAACATACACCAAAAGGAGTACTAAAATATATATCAAGAATAATAAAAGTTGATGAAAATAAATTAGAGCAATTGTGTAAAAGTGAAAAAATAGAATTTACAAAAAGATTCAAAACGATACAAGAATTTAATAAATATATAAAAATAGTCGTAGATAATTTTTACAACGAAGAAGAACATAAAAAGAGTAGAGAAAAACTAAAATCATACTTTAATACAATTTTAGGAGAAAAACCAGCTGTATTTGATGTAGGATATAGTGGAAGACCAGAATTTTATCTAACAGAATTATGCAATAAAAGTGTAGACACATATTTCTTAAATATAAATAGAGATGATGCTATTGAGTATGCAGAAATGGGAAAATTCAATTTAAAAACATTTTTCCCAGCAAAGCCAACAGCAACAGGAAATGCATATGAGCTATTATTCTCTAAACTAGCACCATCATGTATAGCATATGATGTAAATGGTGAAAAAGTATCACCAGTATTTGAAGAATATGAAAGTATATATCAAGTAGAATATATAGTAAAGACAATACAAGAAGCAGCAATAGAATTTGTAAAAGATGTTGTAGAAACATTTAAAGAAGATATAGATATATTATATTATCAGGATTACTATATAACACTACCAATAATGGCATATTTTAATTCATCACGAAGGATAGACAAGCAACCATTAAGTGCTATAGAATTTGAAGATGACATAAGAACAGGAAAAGTACGCAAAATGATAGATGATATGCAAGAAGATTTAAATAGCAAGAGTCAATGTTCATTAGAGAAACTATTTGAAAAAGGAAATATAAATTTAGAAACAAACAAAGTAGGAGATTTAAGTTATAATCCAATTGTAGATTTAAATGAAAGAAATAGATTTGTAAGGCTAATATATTATATATTATTTGATAGAACTACAATAAAAAGAAGAATAAAAGAAATTTTTAAAATTTAAAGATGGATGGTAAAAATGAAAGAATATTTTGATTTTAAGATAGAGCCAGGAACAAAATTAGAAATAGAAGAATATAAACAAAAAACACCAGAGATATCAGTAATAGTACCTTTTTATAACGATGTAAAATATATAGAACAAACAGTTAATTCTATATTAAATCAAACATATCCATATTTTGAACTATTAATAATAGATGATGGCTCAAAAGATGAGGAAAGTCTAAAAAAATTAGAGGAGATTGAAAAAAGAGATAATAGAATCAAAATATTTCATAAAGAAAATGAAGGTTTAGCAGCTACAAGAGATTATGGAGCTGCTAAAGCTTCATCTGAGACAAAATATTTTATGTTTTTAGATTCAGATGACCTTATTGAAAAAACATATTTAGAATGTTGCTATTGGACTTTAGAAACAAATAAAGAAGCAAGTTGGGCTTATACAGATTCTATAGGATTTGATAGTTATACATATACATGGAATATGTGGTTTAATTCAGAAAAAATGAAAAAAACAAATGACTTAGTAGAATCTGCCATGATAAGAAAAGAAGCATTTTATGAAGTAAATGGGTATGGAATAAGAGAAAAAGCAGTTAATGAAGATTGGAATTTTTGGTTAAAATTAATTGCTAAAGGAAAATATCCAGTACATATTAACTATTATGGACAATGGTATAGAAGAAAGAAAGATGGAGAATTAGCAAAAGCCAAACAAAACCAAGAAAAATCGTTAGAGATAATAAATAACACAGTAAAAACAATACTGCATCCAGTAGAAGCAATTCAATATCCAAAACAAGATTACAACTATGATAAAATTGCAGATATACAAGAAACAATAGTAGCACCAGAAAAAAAGAATAATAATAAAATAAACATATTAATGATTATACCATGGATGATAATAGGAGGAGCGGATAAATTCAATCTTGAATTAGTAAAAAGATTGAACAAAGAAGAGTTTAATATAACTATAATAACTACAGAAAGTAATATAAATACATTAAGACAACAATTTGAAAAGTATGCAACAGTATATGACTTAACAACATTTTTAAATCAAAAAAATTGGTTAAGTTTTATCAATTATATAATAAAAAAAGAACATATAAACTTAATATTCACTACAAATAGTACATATGGATATTATATAATGCCATATGTAAAAGCAAAAAATCCAGAAATCCCAATACTTGACTATGTACATATGGAAGAATGGTATTACAGAAATGGTGGATATGCACGAAATGCAGCAATTTATTCGAATGTTATTGACAAAACATTAGTATGTAATGCATCAACAGAAAAAGTTTTAAAAGAGTATTTCAATAAAAAGCAAGACGAAGTAAAAACAGTATATATAGGTGTAGATGAAGAAAAGTTCAATCCTAATAAGTATAACAAACAAGAAATTTTAAAAAAATACAATTTAGAAAATAATAAAAAAACGGTAATAAGCTATATATGCAGAATTACTGAACAAAAGAGACCATTCTTATTGTTAGAAATAATAAAAAAATTAAAAGAAAAAAGAAATGATATTATATTTTTAATAGTAGGTGATGGAAATCTACTAGAAAAATTAAAAAGAGAAGTACATACATCAAATCTAGATGAAAACGTAAGATTTTTAGGAAATATAGATTCCACAGAGGAAATATATGCAATTACAGACATAACAATAAACTGTTCAATAAAAGAAGGATTAGCACTAACGGCTTATGAATCATTATCAATGGGAGTACCAGTAATATCTAGTAATGTTGGTGGACAAGCAGAACTAATAAATGAAGAAGTAGGGAAAATAGTGCCATGTATGCAAAATGAGACAGAAATATATAATTTCAAATATGATAAAAAAGAAGTGGAATTGTACATAAGTGCAATAGAAGAAATAGAAAAGAATATAGAACAATATAAATGTAATTGTAGGAATAAAATATTAAATAAATTCACTTTAACTAAAATGTCAGAAGAAATATCACAAATATTTAAAGATACAGTAAAAAATCCAAATAATGAAAAAATAGAAAATGGTAAAATGCTTTCAAACACAACAGAACTAATGAAAGAATTAATTTGCATAAATCTTATGAATGATAGTGATAAATTTAAATATGAAGCTGAAATGTATCAAAAAGAAGTATATAAAAGAGTATATTCTAACAAAGAATATAATTATAAAAAAGAGCTATTAGAAGAAAAACTATGGAAATATCCAATATGGAGGGCATTTGTAAAAACTACTAAAAAGATTTTAAGAAAAAAATAAGAAAATGAACTATTTAAGAAATTGAAAAACTCAGATATAAATTTATTTACTAATGATAATTAATAAAACTAGAAAGGTAATAAAAGATGAAGATAAAACAGGAAGAATTAACGCAAGAAATCAAGGAATTAATAAAAAAATATAAAGAAGTAATCAGATATCTAGTAATTGGTATATTAACTACTGTGATAAATTATATAGTATTTGCGATATTAGTAAACAATGTAAAAATAGAAATGCATACAAGTAACATAATAGCTTGGATAGTAAGTGTAATATTTGCATATTTTACAAATAAATTATTTGTATTTGAAAGTAAAAGCTTTAAATTAAATACTTTAATAAAAGAGATTACATCATTTACAATATCAAGAATATTTTCGCTATTATTAGAAGAAACAATATTATATATATTTGTGAACTTATTAAATATGAATAAATTAGTAATAAAGTTAATAGCAAATATTTTAGTAATAATATTAAATTACATATTAAGTAAGTTTATAATATTTAAAAAATCAAAAAACTAATATAACAAGTAGAGATTTCCAATAAGTGTAATAATAAACTAAAAGGAAGGAAAAATAAATGAAAAAAATATCAATAATAATACCAGCATATAATGAAGAAGAATCATTATCATTTTTATTCGAAAGACTAAACAAAATAACAAGGGAAATAGAAAACTATGAATTTGAAATATTACTTGTTAATGATGGGAGTAAAGACAGAACAATAGAAATAATAAAAGAACAAAGAAAACAAGATAATAGAATATCATATGTAGATTTATCAAGAAACTTTGGAAAAGAAACAGCAATGATAGCAGGACTAGACTATGCAGAAGGAGATGCAGTAATATTCATGGATGCAGACTTGCAAGACCCACCAGAACTAATACCAGAATTAATAAAATATTGGGAAGAGGGATATGATGATGTATATGCAAGAAGAAAAACAAGAAAAGGAGAAACATTTTTAAAAAAATTCACATCAAAAATGTATTATAAAATTTTACAAAAAATAGCAGGTATGGAAATACAAAGAGATACAGGAGACTTTAGATTATTAGACAGAAGATGTGTAAATGCACTTAGAAAATTAAGAGAATCGCAAAGATGCACAAAATCCATGTTTAGTTGGATAGGATATAAGAAAAAAGAAGTATTATATGATAGAGAGCCAAGAGTAGCTGGAAAAACGAAATGGAATTATTTAAAATTAATAGATTTAGCAATAGATGGAATAACATCATTTACAACATCACCATTAAGATTAGCAACATATATAAGTATACCAACATTCATAATATTAGGAGTATACTTTATATATGTAATAGCAAAATGCTTTGTAGTACATATGGCAATACAGGCTTTCCAAGCGATTATATTATTAATACTATTCTTTTCAGGAATACAAATACTTTTATTTGGAATAATAGGAGAATATTTAGGAAGGATATTTGTAGAGACTAAAAACAGACCATTATATTTAGTAAACGAATACAATGGAGAAAAAGAGAAAAATGAAATAAAATAAAAACAAATAGGATATTATAATAAAAGGTAAAAATACTTTTTACAAAAATATCCTATTTTTTCTTAGCTCTGCGAATAAAAGTAATAAAAGTAAGTATGCATAGCTAAATTTTTAATTATTTTTATATTCATATTAACAATTTCTATGAAGTTACATTTCTTGATTTCCAGGAATGAAGTAGTCTATAACACCATAGATTAAAGCACCTATTATAGCTGCCATCCAAGATATAGAATAACCAGCTACAAAGAATTGAGTAACATATAAAGTTACAGCTGCAAGGGCAAAACCTACAAATCCTTTACCAAAAGGACTAGCATGTAAACCTGTGAATTTAACGATAAGATAATCTATTATAGTTAAAACAATAGCAGCAAGAGCTAAAGCCCATATATTATTTATAGAAAAACCAGGTGTAAAGAAAGCAGTAATTGCTAAAACTATAGCTGCAGCTACTAATCTTCCAACGATTTGCCATACAGTGCTTGCACCACTATTTGTATTACTTTGTGTATTTGACATAACCCTAACCTCCTTTTTAATACATATTAAAAAAATTATTATACGAAAATTAAATATAAGGTTACAGAAATATTATTTACAAATAAATTTTATTTATTCAAATATTGAATATTTTTTTTCAAATTGTTAAAAATATACACATAAAAATTTGAAAAAAACAATTTGAATAACATAAAATCTAAAGGATTAAGAAGAGGAGGAGTAAAATGTTAATAACATTTTTTAGAGCAATAATATTATACATAATAGTATTAATTGTAATGAGGTTAATGGGAAAAAGGGAAATAGGGCAAATGCAACCATTTGAATTAGCAATATCAATATTAATAGCTGACTTAGCATCAGTACCAATGACAGAGCCAGGAATACCAATAACAAATGGAATTGTACCAATACTAGGATTATTAGTAATGCATCTAATGATATCAGTAATCAATTTAAAAAGTAATAATGCAAGAAAAATTATTTGTGGAAAGCCAACAATATTAATATATAGAGGAAAAATAATAGAAAAAGCATTAAAAAAGGAAAGATTTACAGTAAATGAATTACAAGAAAGATTAAGAACTTCAAATGTAAGCAGTTTATCAGATGTAGAATATGCAATATTAGAAACAAGTGGACAAGTAACAGTAATACAAAAACCTAATAAGAGAAATACTATACCTGAAGACTTTGGAATAATGCCAGAGTACGAAGGTATACCATATGACCTAGTTGTAGATGGTAAAGTAATGCAAGAAAATTTAAAAGCAATAGGTAAAAATTATGAATGGTTAAAAAAAGAAGTCCAAAAATTTAAAATAAGACCAGAAGAAGCTTTAGTAGTAACTATAGATGGAAAAGGAGATATATTCTGTCAAAAAAAGGAATAGAGGTTAAATAATAAGCTAGCAAAACACGAATAATGGAAGTAGGTGTAATAAATGAGAGAAATTCTAATTTGCATAATAATAGTATCTATTATAATTAGTTTGGATGTAATAATGCAAAATTATACAAAAAAATCAACAGATGAAGTAATAGGACAGTTAGAAAAGTTAAATGAAGATATAAAGCTACAAAAACTAAGTCAAACAGAATTAAAAGAACAATCTATAAAAATCAAAGAAAAGTGGCAAGAAAAAAATTCAACATTAGCCTATTATATAGAACATAATGAATTAGAAAAAGTAGAAACAGATATAACATCAATTATAAGTTATATAGAAACAGGAGAATATAATTTAGCGTTAGATAAAATTGAAGTTAACATTTTCATATTAAAACATATAAAAGACAAGTACCAATTAAGTTTAGCCAATATATTTTAATATGAAAGATAAAAAATTTGGCAAAATCAAAAAAGAATGAATAAAATTTTCCACAATTGACATAATAAAAACAAATATGACAATAAAAGGAGGGAAAAAGATTGAAAGCAACAGGAGTTGTAAGAAGAATAGATGATTTAGGTAGGGTTGTAATCCCAAAAGAAATAAGGAAAACATTAAGAGTACGAGAAGGAGACCCACTTGAGATATTTACAGATAGAGAAGGTCAAATAATACTAAAAAAATATTCACCAATAGGAGAACTATCAGAATTTGCCACAGAATATGCAGAAACATTATCAAAAACAACAGGACATATAGCTTGTATAACAGATAAAGATACAATAATAGCAGTATCAGGAGGAGCAAAAAAGGAATATTTAGAACAAAATATAAGTAATGAATTAGAACAACTAATGGAAGACAAAGAAGTATATACAAGTAAAGAAAATAGTGACATATCTATGCCAATAACAAAAAATGATAAAAGTGATAGAAAATACAATTCACAGGTAGTATATCCAATAATATCAAATGGAGACACAATAGGGACAGTAATATTACTATCAAAAGATACAAATATAAAAATGAATGAGGTAGAAAAAAAAGTAGCACAATCAGCAGCTACATTTTTAGGAAGCCAAATGGAGATTTAGTTATCCAGCGAAACGAAGTTAAATTAGTAGTTTAAACAAAGTAAATTACGAATAACTTATGCATAGTAAAACGAAGCGAGCTACAGATAACTAATGGAAATAATACAAAATATTATTTCCATACATATAAAAAGTTGTATGAACTGTAAGTTTTCTAAATTAAACATTTCATGCAGATATGTATAGTAAAGATATAATTATCTATATTTTAGAAAATACTAATTTTGTAGTGAGCGGGAATTCCCGCTCACTGGAGAAATAGTTAAAAAATAAAACACAATATATAACCAACAATCGTATATAATCGTTCTACTAAATATTTCACAAATATTGACTAGCATATAAAATTAATATATTATAATGAAAAAGAAAAAAGAAATTCATAGTATACAATTATAAAACAAAGGAGAAAAGAAATGAAAAATGGGATAAAATACATATTTTTTATATTTGTATTAATAATACTAATATTTGCAATGTTCCAAATAAGAAAAAACAATAATACGGAAGAAAAAACAGAACAAGAAGTAGAACAGCCACAAATAAAACAAGAGTTAAAATTAGGTATTGCAGGTTATGACACAATAAATCCAATATTAAGTAACAACAAATATGTGCAAGACATTGCAAAATTAATATATGAGCCATTAGTAACATTTAACACAAGATATGAAATAGAAGGAGTATTAGCAGAAGAATGGGCAAAGACAAGTAGCAACACATATATAATAAAGATAAAAGAAAATGTAAATTGGCAAACAGGAGAAAACTTAACAGTTAATGATATCTTGTATACCATACAAAAATTAAAAGAGATAAATTCAATATATACACCAAATGTACAAAATATAGAGCAAGTAGAAGCAGTAGACCAATATACATTAAAAATAATACTAAATCAAGAAGTTCCATTTTTCGAATACAACTTAACATTTCCAATAATGAGTAAGACATATTGTGAGAATGAAGATTTTATAAATTCAGACAAAGTAAAACAAGCAATAGGAACAGGACCATATAAAATAAGTAGCATAACAACTAATAATATACTATTAGCAAAAAACGAAAATTGGTGGAACAAAGAAGAAAAAGAAAGTGCAATAGAGACAATAAATATAAATTTATATGGAACAGTAGGAGAAATATATAATGACTTTAAGTTAGGAAAAATAGATTATATAAGTACAAACAACATAAATATAGAAGAATATATAGGAACAATAGGATATAACAAGATAGAATCAGCAGGAAGAGAGTATGATTACTTATCATTAAATTTAGAAAACCAAGTCTTACAAAACAAAGAAGTTAGACAAGCTATAATGTATGCAATAGATAAAGACACAATAATACAAAATGTATATAATTCGAAATATTATAAATCAGACTTTCCGATAGATTATGGAAGCTGGATACACGAATCAAAAAACCAAAATACTTATAATATAGAAAAGTTTTATCAGGTTTTACAAGATAATGGTTGGAGATATGAATATAACAATTGGCAAAAATATGTAAATTATTATACCAGAAGATTAAATTTTAGATTATTAGTAAATAAAGATAATGAACAAAGAACAAAAGTAGCAGAATTAATAAAACAGCAATTAGAAGCAGTTGGTATAAAAATTACTATAATATATGCAATAGATAGTCAATATGATAATTACATTAAAAATAAGAATTATGATATGGTATTATGTGGCTCATATGTAGGACCAAATATAGATTTATATAAATATTTTGGGGATGGAAATATAGCGAATTATTACAATGAAGAAGTAAGAAATATTATAAATGATGTTCAAAATATCTCAGATAAAGAATTATTAAAAGAAAAATATAAAAGGTTATATGAAATATATATAGATGATGTGCCATATATAAGCTTGTACAATAGCTATAATATTGTAGCATCTAGTAAAAACTTAGCTGGAAGTATGTCAGCTAATTGGTTTAATACATTTTACAACATAAGTACATGGACTAAAAAATAAATACAAGAGGTCCCAATTTTTAGAATTGGACCTCTTATATTCGCTCATTAAAAGCATATTTAATAAAACTAAGTGATACTCTTCATTCATAGTAGCAACAAATTCTACGAAAAAGAGTTTCATTAACATTGATTCCAATACATATTACAAAAAAATCACCAAAATTTATTAATTAATGATATAGACTTTTAAAATTCGATATGATAGAATAAAAATGTTTTTAAAGTTTGAAGGAAAATACAAGAGAAAAATTTTTAAAAAATATATTGACAAAACAAAAATTTGGTATATAATGTATATATCGAACAAAAGTTTATAATTAGGAGGAAAAAATAATGGAAGAAAATACAGAAAAGAAAAAGGCACTAGAAGTAGCAATGAGCCAAATAGAAAAACAATTTGGAAAAGGATCAGTAATGAAACTAGGAGAATTTAAAGCAATGGAGGTAGAAGCAATACCAACAGGAGCATTAAGCCTAGACATAGCATTAGGGATTGGAGGAGTACCAAGAGGAAGAATAATAGAAGTATTTGGACCAGAATCATCAGGAAAAACAACATTAGCACTACATGTAGTAGCAGAAGCACAAAAAATGGGAGGAGAAGCAGCCTTTATAGATGCAGAACATGCATTAGATCCAGTATATGCAAAAAAATTAGGAGTAGATATAGATAATTTAATAGTATCACAACCAGACACAGGAGAACAAGCATTAGAAATAACAGAAGCATTAGTAAGAAGTGGAGCATTAGATGTAATAGTAGTAGACTCAGTAGCAGCATTAGTACCAAAAGCAGAAATAGATGGTGACATGGGAGACTCACACATGGGGCTACAAGCAAGATTAATGTCACAGGCATTACGAAAATTAGCAGGAGCAATAAACAAATCAAAAACAGTATTAATATTTATAAACCAATTAAGAGAAAAAATAGGAGTAATGTTTGGAAATCCTGAAACAACAACAGGAGGAAGAGCACTAAAATTTTATGCTTCAGTAAGAATGGATATTAGAAAAGTAGAAAATATAAAACAAGATGGAGAAGTAACAGGAAATAGAGTAAGAGTAAAAGTAATAAAAAATAAAGTAGCACCACCATTTAGAGAAGCAGAATTTGATGTAGTATATGGAAAAGGAATATCAAAAGAAGGAAACATCTTAGATATGGCAGTAAATTTAGACATAATAGAAAAAAGTGGTTCATGGTTTAGCTATAATGGAGAAAGAATAGGGCAAGGAAGAGAAAATGTAAAACGCTATTTAATAGAAAATCAAGCAATATTACAAGAAGTAGAACAAAAAGTAAGAGACAATTTTGCAAAAGCATTTGAACAAAGCTTAGGCGAAGAAATGCCAGAAGATGATGAAGAAGAAATAGAGGAATAAACAATAAAATAATCCAATATAACAATCAAATATGCTTATGGATATTTCAGAAATATAAATAGGGAAAGTCTTTGATTTTTCCTATTTAAGCAATAAGTTAAAAAGGAAGTAATAAATGTATACAATACAAGAATTTGATAAGCAAAAAACAAAAGTATTCAAATATATAACGTTCAAGAAAAGAACAGAAAGAGAAGTAAGAATAAAATTTCAAAAAGAAATAGAAGAAGAAATGTTAGAAGATATAATAGAATACTTAAAAGAAGCAGGATATATAAATGACTATAATTATGTGGAGAGACAGACACATGAATATATGGCTTTAAAAAATATGTCTATAAAAGAAATACAATACAAATTGTACCAAAAAGGAATAGACAAAAATACAATAGAAGAATACATCTCAAAAAACAAAGAAGAACTAGAAGAATATGAAAGACAATCCTTAGAGAGAATAAAAATTAAAAAAGCTAATCAAATGAGTGAAGAAGAAATAAAAACATATTTATACAAAAAAGGCTATAACTCAGAAATCTAAACTAAAAGGAGTTCACATGAATAACATACTATCATTAGAAACAAAACAATATGCAATAAAAACGGAAAATTTTGAAGGACCGTTAGACTTATTATGCCATTTAATAGACAAAAACAAAATGAATATTAATGATATAAAAATAAGTGAAATAACAGACCAATATATACAATATATAAAGCAAATGGAACAAATGAATTTAGACATAACAAGTGAATTTTTAGTAATGGCATCTACTTTATTATATTTAAAATCAAAAAGTTTACTACCAAAGCAAGTAGAAGAGGAAGAAGAATTAACAGAAGAAGAATTGATAAGAAGAATAATTGAATACAAAAAATACAAAGAAATAACAAAAAAATTAAAAGAAGACTATGAAAAATATTCAGATAGAATATTCAAAATGGCAGAGAATATAGAACTTCCTACACAAAAAATTGAATATGAATATAATATAGAAATGATATATGAGATATATGCAAATATTATAAGAAGAAATGAAGAAAAGATAAATGAAAATGCTAAAAACATAGAAAAAATAGCAATAACAGATACATATACAGTAGCAGACAAAGTAAAGCAGATGTTTAAAGAATTAACAAAAACCAGAAAGTTTGTATTTAACAAATTATTTTCAATAAAACAACATGATAAACAAGAAGTAGTAACAGCTTTTTCAGGACTATTAGAACTATCAAGAAGAAACAAGGTAGTAACAGATCAAGAAGAAGTATTTGGAGAAATAGTTGTTGAGAAATCACAAAGACAAACTACAAATCAATAAATAAAAGAATAAGCTAGAAAAAAATGGGAAAAATAATACTAAAGCTTCTAAAAAGGAGGCGATAGTATTGTTTTTTATTGTAAGCATAATAATATTATTAGTAGTAGGAATATTATTAGCAATAATATTTAACTCAAAAATAGAAATAGAAATAAAAAATTTAGACATATCAACCATAAGAAAAGATATAATAAATAAAGATTACGAAATAATAGTATCATTAGTAATATTAAAAAAACTAAAGATAATAAAATTTAAAATAAAAAAAGATAAAATAAGAAATATACAAAGAAGTAAAGCAATAAAGAATCTAGATGTAAAATTCTTAAAAAGAAATAGAGCACCTAAAGGCATAACAAGTATAATAAAAGAATTGAAGATAGAGATAAAAAAATTAGAAATGTATATAGAAATTGGAATAGAAGATGCAGCATTAACAGCTATATCAGTAGGAATATTATCAACAATTATAGCGATATTATTAAAAGACAAAATAACAAAAAAAGATAAATATGAAATAAAACCAATATATATTCAAAAAAACTTAATAAATTTAAAAATTAATTGCATATTTAGAATACATTTAATGCATTATATATATAAGCAATTAAAAAATAATATTTTAAAAGGAAGAAGGGATACAAATGAGAGAAAATCATCCGATAGAAGGGCTTATGCTTACAGCAATGAGTAGTATAAGAGATATGATAGATGTAAATACAATTGTTGGAGAGCCAATAGAAGCAATAGAAGGACTATTAATAATACCAATTTCAAAGGTATCATTTGGATTTGCATCAGGAGGAAGTGAATTTAAAGAAGAAACAATAAGTGAATACACCAAAAGAGAACAAGAAGAAGAGATACAATATAAATTACCATTTGGAGGAGGAGCAGGAGCAGGAGTATCAATTAATCCAGTGGCATTTTTAGTAGTACAGAATGAAAATGTAAGATTAATACCAGTAGAACATACATCCTATATAGATAGACTTTTAGATTATGTGCCAGATTTAATAGAAAAAGCTACTAAGTTCATAAATAAAGGTGATGAAAAGAAAAGTGAAAAAACAGAAAGAATCATTAATCAAATAAAGAAAACAACAAAAGAAATGTCAAACAACGAAAATTTCGAAGTAAAAGAATTCGAAAACAGAACAGATACAAATGCAAATGTAATTAAAAACACCGAAATGTATGAACCAAAGCCAGAATCTGATGGTGAAGATTTTTAATTATATTAAAAATAGTAATGTATTAATTTTTAATTTTAACTAATTTCCCAGGCGACGGTGATTACCGTTGCCTGGGAAATTAGAACTCTTGAAAAAATATATAATAATATATAAACTTTATTTATTAAATTAATCTACATTTTTAAGCCTATCAATCTCGTTTTTCAAAACCACTTTTTTATTCTCAGTCATTTCAACTAAAGGAAGACGAGGAATACCAAAATCAAAACCAATCATATTAAGACCAGCTTTAACTGGAATAGGGTTAACTTCTGAAAACAATGAATGAATTAAAGGCAATGCATCTAATTGCAAAGATTTAGCTTTTTCCAAATTACCATCCAAAAAATTAGAGACAATATTATGAGTAAGTTTAGGATAAATATTTGATAAAACTGAAATAACACCTTTTCCTCCAAGAGATAAAATAGGTAAAATTTGGTCATCATTTCCAGAATAGATATCAAGATTATCACCACAAAGATGAGCGATATCAGCAATTTGTGACAAATTGCCACTAGCTTCTTTAATAGCCACTATATTTTCTATTTTAGATAATTCTAAGCAAGTTTCAGGTGTAATATTGACACCAGTTCTAGAAGGAACACTATATAAAATAATAGGTAAAGATACCTCTTTAGCAACAGCATTATAATGTGCAACTAAACCAGCTTGAGTAGTTTTATTATAATATGGTGTAACAATTAATAATGCATCTACACCAAGTTCTTCAGCCTTTTTTGACATCTTAATAACTTCTTTAGTGTTATTTCCACCAGTACCAGCAATAATAGGAATTCTACCATTAGAAATTTGAGTAGCAAATTTAATAGTATCACATTTTTCTTCAAAACTCATAGTTGAGGATTCTCCAGTAGTACCACATACTACTAAAGCATCTGCTCCTTCCGATATTTGAAATTCAATTAATTTTTGCAATTCTTTAAAATTAACTCCATTATCATCAAATGGTGTGGCAATTGCAGTTCCACAACCAGTAAAAATAGTTTTTTTCATAAGGCATTCAATCCTTTCAATATATGATATCATATTCAAATTTGAAAACGATAATTATGTTTGAATTATATCATTTTCACAATTATTTGTACAGATAAAATTAAATCATCTTCTCCATTATTTGAATAGCATTACTTGCAGCACCTTTTCTAAGATTGTCAGCAACAACCCAAATATTTAAACCATTTTGTACACTATAATCACGCCTAATTCTTCCAACAAAAACTTCATCATGACCATCACTATTCGTAGCTAATGGATATTCGTTATTTTTTACATCATCAACAAGAACAATACCAGGAAAATTTTTAAATAAATCAAAAACATTTTGTAATTCAAATTCATTTTCAAATTCAATATTTATTACTTCACTATGACAGTTCTGAACAGGAACTCTTACAGTAGTAGCAGTGATTTTTAAATCAGGGCAGTTTAAAATTTTTCTAGTTTCATTAATCATTTTATGTTCTTCTTTAGTATAACCATCATCCATAAATACATCTATATGTGGTAAGCAATTATTATATATAGGATGTGGAAATTTTGTAGGAAGTAATCCTTTTGAACCATTTTCTAAATCCTCAAGACCTTTTATACCAGCACCTGAAACAGCCTGATATGTAGAATAAACAATTCTTCTTATTTTATATGCATCATGTAAAGGTTTTAGAGCTACTACTGCTTGAATTGTAGAACAGTTTGGATTTGCAATAATGCCTTTATTTTCTTTGATTTTTTCAGGATTTACCTCAGGCACAACCAAAGGAACATCTTTATCCATTCTAAAAGCATTACTATTATCTATAACAATACATCCTTTAGAAGCTGCAATAGGAGCAAATTCCTTTGATACATCTCCGCCAGCAGAAAAGATTGCAAAATCAAATTTTTCATCAAAAGATGAATGAGTTAATTCTTGTGTAATATACTTTTTACCTAGTAAAGTTAATTCTTGACCTGCTGATTTTTTTGAACAAAACATTGTGTATTCAAAATTAGGCAGATTTTTTTCTTCTAAAACTTTTAAAACTGTTCTTCCTACTAATCCAGTAGCACCAACAATAGCTAATTTATATGTTTTCATATATTCCATCTCCTTTATAATAAGATATTTGTATTATATTAAAAAAACAATAAAAAAGGAACACTATTACGATAATTTTTGAAATTTATTAATTTCTAAATAAAAACAAATAATAATCTTGCAATTTATAAGAACATATTATAGAATAATATCGAAAAAGAAGCAAAAACGAAATCTAGAAATATAAAAATAAGAAAAGAGGTATAATATGGAAAATATCAAAATATTTGCTTGCAAAAGTGCAGAAACATTTACACAAAAAATATGCAATCATCTAAAAATAGAAATGGGAAAAATAAATACGATAAAATTCAAAAACGACAACACATTTGTACAGATAGGAGAAACAGTAAGAGGGCAAGATGTATATTTAGTACAAACAACACAACCACCAGTAAATGAAAGAGTAATGGAATTATTAATAACAATAGATGCACTAAAAAGAGCCTCAGCAAAAAATATCAATGTAGTATTACCATATTACATATATTCTCGTTCAGACAAAAAAGACCAACCACGAATACCAGTAACAGCCAAATTAATGGCACAACTATTAGAAGCAGCAGGAGCAACAAGAGTAATAAGTTGTGATTTACACAATCCAGCAATACAAGCATATTTTAATATAAATTGTGACAGACTAACAGCACAAGGAATATTACAAGATTACTTTAAAAAGAAGAATTTACAAAATATGGTAATAGTAGCAACAGATGCAGGAAGTTCAAAAAAAGCATATAAATATTCAGAATACTTTGGATGTCCAATAGCATTAATAGATAAAAGAAGAGAAGGAAATGATGATAGAGCAATAGCAACAAATGTAATAGGAACAGTAAAAGGAAAACAAGCAATAATATTTGATGATGAAGTAGAAACAGGGGGCTCATTAATAGAAACAGCAAATATTTTAGCTAGAGAAGGAGCAAAAGAAATATATGCAGGATGTACACATGGGGTATTAGCAGCAAATGCAGTACAAAGAATACAAGATTCACCAATACAAGAATTAGTAATAACAGATACTATACCATTAACAGAAGAGAAGCAAATAGACAAAATAAAAGTAATATCAATAGCACCACTATTTGCAGAAACAATAAGAAGATTAAATGAATCAAGACCATTAGGGGATTTATTCAAAACAAAATAGACAAGGAGAAAAAAAGATGTCAGAACCAATAGTAGCGATAATAGGAAAGCCGAATGTAGGAAAATCAACATTTTTCAATTATATAGTAGGAACGAGAATATCAATTGTAGAAGACACGCCAGGAGTAACAAGAGATAGGATATATGCAAAAACAAACTGGAGAGGAAGAGAATTCACAATAATAGACACAGCAGGAATAGAACCAAAATCAGAGGATATAATAATATCACAGATGAGAGAACAAGCACAAATAGCAATAGAAATGGCAGATGTAATAATATTTTTAACAGATATAAGACAAGGAATAACACCAGCAGATGAAGAAATATCATTAATGCTAAAAAAATCAAAAAAACCAATAGTTCTAGTATGCAATAAAGCAGACAACTATGAAAAAGCAAAGCAAGATTCATATGAATTTTATAATTTGGGAATAGGAGAGCCATATCTAATATCATCAACAAATGCAACAGGAATAGGAGATGTATTAGACGCAATATATGAACATTTCCCAGAGAAAGAAGAAACAGAAGAAGAAAACAAGCAAATAAAAGTAGCAGTAATAGGAAAACCAAATGTAGGAAAATCATCACTAATAAACAAAATATTAGGAAACAATAGAAACATAGTAAGTGATATAGCAGGAACAACAAGAGACGCGATAGATTCCGAATTTAGTAATGATAAAGGGAAATATGTATTTATAGATACAGCAGGAATAAGGAAAAAAAGCAAAGTAACAGAATCGATAGAAAAATTTAGTATAATGAGAACACTTCTAGCAATAGAAAGAGCAGATGTATGCTTAATGCTAATTGATGCATTAGAAGGAGTAACAGACCAAGACGCAAAAATAGCAGGTGAAGCACACGAAGCAGGAAAAGGTGTAATAATTGTAGTAAATAAATGGGACGAATATGAAAAAGAAACAGGAACATTAGAAAAATATAAAAAAGAAATATATAATAAACTAGCATATTTATCATATGCACCAATACTATTTATATCAGCAAAAACAGGACAAAGAGTAGAGAAACTATTTGAACTAATAAACCATGTAGCAGAACAAAATGCGATAAGAATATCAACATCAGTATTAAATCAAGTAATAAATGAAGCAATTGCAATAGTACAGCCACCAACAGATAAAGGAAAGAGATTAAAAATACTATATGGAACACAAGTATCTACGAAGCCACCAACATTTGTAATATTTGTAAACAATAAAGAATTATTTCATTTTTCATATGAAAGATATCTAATAAATCAAATAAGAAAAGAATTTGGTTTAGAAGGAACACCAATAAGAATGATAGCAAGAGAAAAAGGAGAAAAAGAATTTGAAATTTAATTAATTAAAAAATTAGGAGGGTAAAATGATAGCATATATAATAATAGCAATAATAGCTTATTTAATAGGAAGTGTAAATTTTTCAATTATAATAAGTAAAAGAATGGCAGGATTTGATGTAAGACAAAAAGGAAGTGGAAATGCAGGAACTACGAATATGTTACGTTCTGTAGGGAAATCAGCAGCACTAGTAACATTAGTATGTGATATACTAAAAGGAATAGTAGCAATAGCCATCGCAATAATAATAGGAGCAATATGGCAAGACTTAGATAGAGCGTTATTAGTACAAATTTCAGCATTATTAGTAGTATTAGGACACACATTTCCAATATTCTTTCAGTTTAAAGGAGGAAAAGGAGTAGCAACATCTTTAGGTGTGTTATTAATGATTAACTGGAAAATAGGATTAATATGTTTAGTATTTGCATTAGTATTAATAGCATTAACAAGAATGGTATCATTAGGATCTGTTGGGGCAGCAATACTATATCCAATTTTAATTTTATTTATAGATACAAATTTTACAGTATCAGAAGGAACAGGATATTTTGTATTTAGTGTAATATTAGCATTAATTGTTGCATTTAATCATAGAACTAATATAAAGAGAATATTAAGTGGAACAGAAAATAAATTAAGTTTTAGTAAAAAATAAAACTATATACAAATTCAAGTAAAGGTTTATAGGTAAAACCATAAAACCTAAATATATATATAAGGAAACGCAATGAAAAAAATAGGAATAATAGGAAGTGGAAGCTGGGGAGTAGCACTTGCAATACACTTAGCAAGTTTAGGGAATGAAGTAAGGATATGGTCATTTATGCAAGAAGAAGCAGATATGATAAACAATGAAAAAAAGTGCAAATTCATACCAGATGCTCTAATACCAGAAAAAGTAATATGTACAACATCATATAAAGAAGCAATAGAAGGAACAGACTTTATATTACATGTTACACCATCAAAATTTACAAGAAGTACATTAAAAGACTACAAACAATATGTAACAAATCAACCAGTTATAATATGTTCAAAGGGATTTGAAAGCGAAACATTATCAACATTAGATGAAATATTTCAACAAGAAATGCCAAATACAAAAATAGGAGTATTATCAGGACCAAGTCATGCAGAAGAGGTTGCATTTTTAATGACTACTGTATTAGTTATAGCATCGAAAGATAAAGAAGTACAAAAATTAATACAAGACACATTTATGTGTGAAAAAATGAGAATATATACATCAAATGATGTAAAAGGAGTAGAACTTGGAGGCGCATTAAAAAACATAATAGCATTCTGTGCTGGAGTTGCATCAGGTTTAGGACTAGGAGACAATTCATTTGCAGCATTAATAACAAGAGGATTAGTAGAAATAAGCAGACTAGGAGTAGAGCTTGGAGGAGAAAGAGAGACATTTTATGGATTAAGTGGTTTAGGAGATTTAATAGTAACATGTTTAAGCGAGCATAGCAGAAATAGAAGAGCAGGAAGATTAATTGCACAAGGATATACATTAGAAGAAACAAAACAACAAGTTGGGATGACGATAGAAAGTGTAGACAATATAGAAGTTGCATATAAATTAGGAAAAATTCATAGTGTAGAAATGCCTATAGTTGAAACAGTTTATAAAGTATTAAATAGAGAAATAAAACCAGAAGAAGCATTACAAATATTAATGACTAGAGATAAAAAAGAGGAATAATAAGAAACTTAATAAAAACAAATATACAATAGCGTGGAATTAAGAATAATTTTGCATATTTTATTTATAATAAATATAACGCATAATAGTAAAAATACTTTTAAAGGAGGAAAATATGGATTTTTTTAATAAATTAAGTAAAAAGGCTAGTGAAACATACAAAGGGGTAAGTGAAAAAACTAACAAATTAACAAGAGAAGCAAAGTTAAAAATGAAGATGAATGACAGTAAATCTAAAATTAGTGATTTATATGAAGAAATTGGTAAAAAAGTATATGAAAAACATACTTTAAAAGAAGAGATAAACATAGAAACTTACTTAGAAGAAGAAATTACAAGAATAGATGTACTTTCAGCAGAAATCGAAAATTGCTTAAATGAAATAAGATTATTAAATGACAAAAAGCAATGTATAAAATGTTTTGCAGAGATTGAAAAAGATGCAAAATTTTGCCTACATTGTGGTGCAGAGCAAACTGTAGAAGAAGTAAAAGAAGTAGAAATTGTAGAAAATATAGAAATATCTAACGAGACAGTAAATGAAGAAGTAGAAAATAATGAGACAGTAGAAGCAAATAATAGTGAAGAAACAGAAAGTAATGAATAGATATTTATATATTATTTTAATAAAAATAGCTTTTTTGCTAGTGGGTGAGAATTCCCGCTCACTAGTAAAAAAGCTACTTTTATAAAAACATATAATACTACAAATATAATAAAGTGTATATCAAAAACAAATAGATACCCAATGTTGCGATTATCCACCCCAGCTAGTAAAAAAGTGAATCTAATAAAAATTAGATATAATTATATTATGATGGATACCTCTCATATATATATCTTATTAAAGCATCAGCATTTTTTTCAGAAACATTTATATAAACATTATTATCTAAACAAATCCATAAGTTAATAGAATAATTATCATAATTATCTACATAAACCCCTATTAAGTCAGTAACTTCAATAGGATTATTATAGCTTTTTTGCCAACTTAGTTTATTATATATTTCCATTTCGGTATTAAAAAAGCTACTTAAAAATCTATTTAATTCACCCTTTTTTGTACTATACAAATTTACTATTGTTCCCAATTTAATTCTCCTTTTTTTTAGAATATCCAAAACACAAAAAAATATTTATTTTTTGAAAAAACTAAATAATAAAAAAATAGAAAAATAGCCAATATAAGGTAATTATAAAGAAAATTGTAACAATTGACATTAGATAAAGTAGGTGTTATAATTATCATATAAAGTTAAAGAGAGAAATTAAAATATAAAAAAGAGGAAAACAAATATGACATTAATAGATTTAAATAATATAATAGATGAGAAAATTTATGAAAATGAAGAAAAGGTAGTAATAACTTTTTTCGAATTAGTAGTAAAAGAAAACTTAAGTATGCATGAGTTAAGTGGAATAGAATATTTGATAAAGCAAAGATTAGAAAATTTAGGATATACTGTATATAAAACAGGAGAAAACTATAGCTATAAAGGAGAGGTAACACAAGTAGAATCAAGTGAATTATTAGTTGCATTAAAGAAATGTAATTAAAATAAATTAAGTAAGAGTAGGAAACATTTAGATTCTATTCTTTTTTATTTGACAAAAATAATTGACATAATTATACAATCGAAGTATAATAAATAATGTAAACAACATAATTAGTATCCTTATAAGGATATTACCACAGTAAAGAAAGGAGTATTATGAAAAAACCAAAACGGCAACTAAAGAAACCATTAAAAGTAGTGCTTGAGCTTATAGTAATAGCACTATTGCTTGTAGCAGGCTGGAAGATAGGTCCTGCTTTAGAGCAGAAAGTGGAGGGAACAGGCAATTTACAGAGTGATGAACAACATGAGCAACAAGTTCAAGGAATACCCATCGAAGAAGAGTCATCAACACCATCTTCCGCAATAACCGATTTGCTGGAAGAAAGTGAAAAACAGCTGGGTAACACAGCAACGATACCACCTGCTGGACCTGTAGAAACACCAACAGTAACAGAAAGGTTTATCAAAGCTAGAGGCTATTGTAATAGTTTTGCAGGATATACAGCAGCTATTGTAGCTAATGGTGGTCTTGAAACAAGTCCAAATTCATATTACTATGAAAATGGATTAGATGTCAGTATAAAGATTGAAGATGATGATGATGTCATCATTGAAGCCTTTAAAAATGGTGAAATTGACTTCTTCTTTATGACTGTCAATAAGATGTCGTTAGTGTGTAAGGAACTTCAGGATGCAAACAAAGAAGTAATTATTCCTTATATCACAGATACCTCAACAGGAGGCGATGGAATAGTAGCTAACGGCGACTATAATTCGATTTCCTCTTTACAAAATGCTAAGATTGGCATGGCGCGAAATTCTGTGTCAGAAGCAATGTTACTTTGGCTTTTCAATATACAAAGTGACATTGATGTCAATACTGTAATAAACAACTTCGAGCTATATAATTCCACGCAAGAAGCTGTTGATGCTTTTGTAAGAGGAGAAGTAAGTGCTGTAGCGACATGGGATTTAACTTCGGCATTAAGATCTGAGGAAAGCCACTTGCTGTTCTCTAGCAAGGATGCCGAGTATCTTATCATAGATGCATTAGTGGTAGATAAAACATTTGCGGAGCAAAACCCAGATGTAATAACTACTATCATTGATGGTTGCATTACAGCTGTCAATGACATTAACAATAGGGTAGATGTTGGAGAAACATATGACATCATTCGTGAGTCTATACCCGATTTTGCAACATATGATAATGCAACTATGGCAGAACTATTAAATGATTCTAAGCAATTAGGATTTGAAAAGAACTTAGAGGCATTTGATATAGCACCTGGAATTTATCAGGACTTTTGTACCGTTTGGAGCCAAATTGGATTTGACACCAATCCAGAGTATGTAAGTAGTTTGTTTGATAACAGTTATATAAGCAATTTATCAAGCAAATGGGCAAATGCAGAAAGCTCTGTTACAGAAGAAAGTATTGTTGCCACAGAAAATATTCTTGACCGTGAAGCACTAGTTTCGCAGACCGCAAATTTGTTGTTCGAAGCAAATTCTGGTGAATTTCTCCAAGGTTATGAAGAGGAGGATGAAGCTATGTTAGATGAATTTGTAAAAATAGCGAAGGTGCTAAATAGACCAACTATCAAAAGTCAAGTCTTTTTTGAAAAAAACTTCTAAAAAAAGAAAATAATATTTTAGAAATGTGAAAAAGACTTTAATGAGAACATTAAA
>JAAWFD010000016.1 GCA_022794615.1 Clostridia bacterium | reverse complement strand
ATGATATTTTTAATTATATCATTTAAGAGAACAAATATTTTTTAGTTGGGACATTTTCTCATTTCTTTACTTAAGACATTATCACATTTCTTTCATATTGGTAATACATAAAAAAAATCGTCACTTTACTTTATGTGAATTTTATGCTATAATAAAACTATCATAAGGTAAGGAGATTTAGTATATGAAAAATTATTATGTACGGTTCAACTCTGTAACACAAATGGTAGATGTTTTCAGTAGAGCAGATGATTCTTTGATTCTATCTGTAGCAGTTACTGACGGAATAGTTCCAATTCCAGATGTAGAGCAGATTGCCCATGAGCTCAATATATCAGAAAGAAATCAAATTGAAGAATTAGACTGGGATATCTATTTTGAAGGTCAATGCGAGTGTGAGTTGGCGGAAGAATCTCTGCTGGAAGTGTAGTTCACTTCAAAAAGCACCTTAGGTTTGGGTAATCCATATGCCCATGCCTAAGGTTTCTTGCATATTTATACTTTACTCTGCTTTTTCTTTAATATTTCTTGTAATATCATTAAAAACTATGGATTGTCAATACTTTTTTAGACAATTTTTATAAGGATACTCTTTTATATTCAATTGGTGTTAAATAACTTAGAGAACTATGTATTCTAATATTACTATACCAATTCTTCTTCTGTTCTATTATCACTAGCTTTAAATAATCCTGTATTATTATATTTTTGTACCCAATTCATGAATGCTGATTTTGTTAAATCATATCTTTCACTATTTCTGCTGTTGGTTTTCCACTATTGTATAATTTTACCATTTGTAATTTGAATTCTTCTGTAAATTCTCTTCTTTCCCTTCTTGACATCTTTATACCTCCTTTTATATTTTATTTTAACATGTCCTTATCTTTTTTGTTAATTTATTATAACCAATCCAATTTTATTTTAAAAAAGCACAAAAAGAAGGAAGAAAAAAAGAGACAAGAGAAGGAAAAGAAAGATATTTGTATAGCTATGAAAAAATGTATGTAAAAAAGAAGATGGAACAATAGTTAATATACCAGTAAGAATAGTAGTAGATGCCATAAAAAGGACGACTAGGTGATGGACAAGTTTTAATGATACCAGAATACTAATGTAAAAGATATGTTACTTCATTGCAAGAACTAACAGAAGAAGAAATAATAGAATTATACCACTTGCATGCAACCAGTAAGCAATTTCATAGTGAAATAAAAACAGATATGGACATAGAAAGACTACCCTCTGGAAAATTCTCTACCAATGAAATAGTATTAGGACTAAGATGACTAATCCTGAAGTTATTTTAAAAATGATTGAAATGCTTTTATCTAAAAGAGATAAAAACAACGAACTTCAATCAAAATTAGAAGAATACAAAAAAAGTGAAGGCTAGAAATGTCATTACATAGCCGAAAGTGGGAAAGTTTTACGGGACTTTTCTCTTTTTATTTTTGACATAAAAAAATAGTGTATTACGGTACACTACGAACAAACAAATAACACAATCCTGAACTAAAGTGCATTGTTTTAATGTAAATATATAATAACATTTTTTTATGGATTTGTCAAAATATGAATTTTGATGATTTGTTATTTAATTTATCAATAAATGTTAGTATATCAGACACTTTTTAGATTATATAGTTACAGATAAAAATGAAACATTATATGTAGAATATTTATACAAACTAAATACAAGAATTGAAAGGCAATTGGAAATAACTATACAAAAGAAAATATTTATAAGAGAATATTAGAAACACAACCTGAATTTTCATATTCGCTAAAGCCATATTTATTAATTAATATAACTTATGAAAAATATAATACTGAGAAACAAAAACATTTGCAATTTAAAGGCTCAATTTTATATTGAATTTATTACTATGAGAATTATTTAGGTATCAATATAGAAGTTGCTTCAAAATGTAATATGCTAAAATTACACAAGAATTAATACAAGCTATTAAAAAATGAATGAGTTTTCTAAATAAGTTAGATTTGTATGTAAAAATAATATCAACACAGAACAAGAATTACTAGAATATCAGAAGTGGGCTTATGAAAAGATTACTCCACTTGCTGAAGAAATAAAACATTGTGATAATATTTTAAAAAGGATAGAAAAAATCAAGCAATATAAACTTCATCAGAAGTTAGAAAATGAATGAAAACAACTTGAAAAAGAGCAGAAAAAAACGAGAAAAATAAAACTAGATAAAGGAGCAGTATATAAAACTGCTCTTAATATTTATGGATTATTGTTATTTCTGGAATAAAGTATCATATCTTTTTAAGCCTTATTGTTCAAATTTTTTGATTTTTCTTATATTTAAGCCCATTATTAGTATTGATAGTGTTAATAAAATCATAACTATATTTAAAACAATTTGATTTCCTGTAACACCCGCTAATAAAAGCATCAAATATCCTGTTACTCTACCTAAATTTAATATAAATTCTCTACCTGAAAAAAATTCAGTTTGGTTTTCTCTATCTACAACACTACTATCAGCTAAGTTAAATAGTCTAATTTCTCTTGTTAATGTAAGAAGTGCTGTAAATATTACATAACAAAAATTATATAAGATTAACGTTACATTATTTCTGCATATTAATAGTAAAAGTAGAGATATTACAGGCAATATACTTGGAAGTATAATTATTTTATTATCATTTTTATTTTTATATCTTTTCCCATATATATTTACAAAGATTATTGTCAGTATAGTGGTAATTGATGATATAATACCCAAATTCATATCCGTTTTAAATGAATTAAAGATTAATATTGTCATAAGGACTTCTAAAGCTCCATTACTTACATTCATTCCAATAAAAAATTCAACTATACACATTTTCTTTATTTGTTGATTATTACATAAAGATTTCCAAGTCCTTTTTAAATTAAATTTTGATAGCTGAGTATCTTTTTCAGTTTTTAATAAAAAAGATAATAAAATTTGTGTAACAGATATTATTGCAATTATTATAGCTGTTAATTCATAATTTGTAATAGTTATAACAGAACCCAATACAATAGGACATAATATTCCAATAGTAGAAGATACAATTTTTGATTTTACCATAAATTCTATTCTATTTTTGTTATCTACTTTATTAATAACAAACAGATTATATGGGAAATAATATATTCCATTTGATATACCATATAAAATGGATATTAACCCTAAGTGATGCATAATTTTTTCTTGCAAGATAATGATAGCCATTATATATACAAAATTTAAAATTACACCTAATCTAAACATAGCTATTTTAAATCTATTTTTTACTATACTTGCTACGATTAGGCTACTTAAAGCTAAAAGTATATATGAAAATATATTGAATATTGATAAATCTGTCATACTCTCAGCTGATGTTTTTATAAAATAAGCAGTAAGAAATGGACCTAAAAATATTTCAATTGTTTTTTTGCTGCATTTATTGCTATTATAACATTTGCTTCTAATTTATTTTCAATTAATTTATCTCTTTGCATTTCTTAATAATTCCTTTACTAATTCTGATACACTTTCTACTTCTGATACTGCTACTTGCTTCAATTCATTAACTGAATCTTTCATACAATAACCATTAAAATCTTTAACCATTTGAATATCACTATATCCATCTCCAATAGAGTAAACATTACTAGTATCAATATTTAACTTTTCAGTTAATAATCTAATAGCATTTGACTTATTAGTTTTATTTGAAATAATTTCTATAGAATTACATGTAACATAATAAGAAATTACATATCTACTATATTTGTTATTTATTATATCGTTTATTTGCATAGCTTTTTCTTTAGTTTCATACTTTACATGTATTTTTGTTAGATTATCATAGTCAAAATCAACTCTACTTTCTAATTCACTACAACAAAAGTTATTTAAAGATTCTTCTAAACATATATTATTTTTAATATCTCCAACAACTTCATTATAAATTGGAAAATTTGATATTATATTATCGTTTTTATCTAGTGTTGTAGCTCCATGATTTAAAATAACATAGTCATAATCTATATTATAAGCATGTACTTTGTTTTTAAAATCAAAAAAACTTCTTCCTGTTGCTATAATAAAAATATTTCCATCTTTTTTAAATTTTTTAACTTCATTTTTATTTATTTCTATATCTTTATCATTCAAGTAAAATGTTTGATCATAATCGCTTACTAATATCTTTTTCATTTCTTTACATTCCTTTTCCTAGAATTATTTCAAATATTTCTTCACTTTTTTCATAAAATTAGAGTCTAATAAAAATAGAAACTAAGTAATCATAGAAATGTGGTTGCCTAATATAAATTAGTTAAACTACACATTGCTCTGCCAAGCAAATGCGTAGTGTTTTTATCTGATTATTAACACATTGTATGTATATAATACATAGCAAGGCTAAATTAATTGTTATTGATATAATTATTCCTATTACTAGGAATGTTAATACTTCTAACATAGCCTCACCTCATTAATCTTGATAAGAAATCAAAGTAGAAGGCAACACACATATCTGCTAAACTTACTTTCTATAATAAGGATTATATAACAGTTCTTTTAAAATGTCTATAATACTTGCATGATTATTTATTTTCTCTATCCAATCACAAAATCCTTCTTAAAAACAAGATATAAAGAAGATATAAGAATTATAGAAATTAATCAACGAGATTTATCAGTTTAATATTCTCTTGCAAAAGAAACAATAAATATAATTATTAATAATTGGAATAACGAGTACAAAAACTTTTTAGCCAAGTAGATAGAATACAAGATAGAGTTTAAAGATATACAAACAAAGTTATAACAAATTTTACAAAGAGAAAGTAATATAAAAGAGTAGTTTTAACTACTCTTTATCATTATCTTTACTACCATCTTCTTGTTGAGAAACTTCATTAACTATACAAGCCTTAACCCATAAAATTCTTTTATCCTCAAACTCTTCAATTTTATATACCACTTTATCAGTTTCGACCATAGGAAGTTCTTGCTCTTCAGGAACTCTACCAATCAAATCTAATAAATATCCAGACAATGTTTCGTAATCTCCATCAGGTATATCTACTTGTAGTATTTTCTTCAAATCATTAATAGAAACACTGCCATTGATTAAGAAAGTATTTTCATCTATTTTTTGATATTCATCTTCAACCTCATCATATTCATCAAAGATATTACCAACGATTTCTTCAAGAATATCTTCCATTGTAACAACACCAGCAGTTCCACCATATTCATCTATAACAATAGCCATTTGCATTTTATTCTTTTGAAGTTCTTTAAATAAATCATTTATTGGTTTATTTTCTGTAACAAAATAAGCCTCTCTAATAATATTTTTAATTTTAATAGTTTTTCCATTACTGTAATATTTTAATAAATCCTTTACATATAGAATACCTTTAATTTCATCAATAGTTTCTTCATATACTGGAATTCTACTATATTTATACTCATCTATTTCCTTAATAATATCTTCTATATTAGAATTAATATCTATTGCATAAACATCAATTCTATGAGTCATAACTTCTGATGCAGTTCTATCATCAAAATCGAAGATATTATGAATCATTTCTTTTTCCTCTAAATCAATTGTTCCATTTTCTTCACCTTCATCAATCATCATTTTGATTTCTTCTTCAGTAACGATTTCTTCTTCTTGTTCAGAAATTCCAAATAATTTAGAAACTACATTTGTTGAAAAAGTTAATACTTTTACAAAAGGAGCAGTTATTATAGAAATTGTTCTAATTATACCTATTGTCGCATAGGCAACTTTTTCATAATATTTCATGGCGATTCTTTTAGGAACTAATTCTCCAAATACCAAAGTAAAGAAAGATAAAATAATTGTAATTATTACAATTGATATACCTCTAAATATTTCTATTGATATATTAGGAAATGCACCATTTAAGGCTGTTGCTAACATGCTCGCAAAAGTATCTGCTGCAAAAGCACTTGATAAAAAACCTGCAAGAGTGATACCTATTTGTATAGTAGCTAAAAATTTACTTGGATTTTTTAACATCTTTTCTATTTGTTTTGCCTTTTTATTTCCTTCTCTAGCTTGTTTTTCTATTTTTGTATCGTTTAGTGATATAAATGCTATTTCAGACATCGCGAAATATGCATTCAATAGTATTAATATTACTAATGTTATTAGTTGTGAGAACATTGTATTATTATCACGCTTCCTCTCTTAAAATATTGTGAAATTACTATTTATTTTAGTATTCACCTATCTATTATATATGGAGAGTAAGGATAATGTCAATAGATTTTGGGAAAATCAAATAAATAGGACAAAAAGTGTTGACAAACACTACGGAAAGTGATATTATAAGATATATTTTTATGCGAATAAGAAAATAAGCAAAATCTTAAACAGTATTTGCTATCATTTTAATTAAGTCAAAAGCAAATTATAAAAAATGAGGAATTGCTTTTATCCGTAGAGAATACAAGACAAATTGTAAAAGCAGACAATTTGAAACTATATACTCAAAAGATACAAAGCAAGAAGAACACTTTTTATAATATATAAATCACAAAAAAGATGTGTGGTGAAATCAAAGATTTAAACACACATGTATAGGGAAATATACAACTTTCCTATACAACAAAAATTTTTTTCTGCTTAATATTTATTTAGAGGTGATTAATTTGATAAAAGAAATCAAACATGAGAAGGCAACAAGAATGGACTTTTCAAAGGTAGGAGACTATATAGAAATGCCTAACTTAATAAAAGTACAAAGGGACTCATACGAATGGTTTTTAGAAGAAGGATTAGGAGAAGTATTAAAAGACATATCTCCAATTATTGATTATTCAGGAAATTTAGTTCTAGAATTTTTCGATTATTACATAGAAGAAAAAACGAAGTATTCATTAGAAGAAGCAAAGGAAAGAGATGCAACATATTCAACAAGATTACATGTAAAAGTAAGATTAATAAATAGAGAAACAGGGGAAATAAAAGAACAAGAAATATATCTAGGAGACTTTCCACTAATGACAGAAAGTGGAACATTCATAATAAATGGAGCAGAAAGAGTAGTAGTAAGCCAATTAGTACGTTCACCAGGATGTTACTATACAGAAGAATTTGACTCAAAAACAGGAAAGAAAACATTTACATCAACAGTAATGCCATTAAGAGGGGCATGGCTAGAATACGAAACAGATGGAAACGATATATTTTATGTGCGTGTAGATAGGACAAGAAAGATACCTGTAACAACATTATTAAGAGCGATAGGTGTAATAAGTGATGACCAAATAAGAGAATTATTTGGGGAAGAACCAATGCTAGAAGCAACAATACAAAAAGACACAATAAAAACTGGAGAAGATGCATTAATAGAAATCTATAAAAAGTTAAGACCAGGAGAATTACCAACAGTAGAAGCAGCAAGAAACCTATTTAGTGGGTTATTCTTTGACAACAGAAGATATGATTTAGCAAAAGTTGGAAGATATAAATTCAACCAAAAATTAGGATTAGCAGAAAGAATAAAAAATCAAATATCAGCCGAAACAATAGTAAACAAAGAAACAGGAGAAGTATTTATAAATGCTGATGAAAAAATAACAGAAGAAATTGCAGAAGCAATACAAAATAGTGGAATAAACATAGTAAATATAAAACACTTAGACAAAGTTATAAGAGTAATAGGAAATGGAACAGTAAATATACATGCAATATTACCAAATATAGACATAAGCAAATTACATTTTAAAGAAAATGTAAATTATGAAGTATTACAAAACATAATAGAAAATACAGAAGAATCAAAATTAGTAAAAGTAATAGAAGAAAGATATGAAGAATTAGTACCAAAAACATTAACAACAGAAGATATCATTGCATCAATAAACTTCTTATTAAACTTGTCACACGGACTTAATAAACCAGATGACATAGACCATTTGGCAAATCGTAGAATAAGATGTGTAGGAGAATTATTACAAAACCAATTCAGAATAGGGTTAACAAGACTAGAAAGAGTAGTACGTGAAAGAATGACAATACAAGACCTAGATGTATTAACGCCACAAACATTAATAAATACAAAACCAATAACATCAGCAATAAGAGAATTCTTTGGAAGTTCACAACTATCACAATTCATGGATCAAACAAACCCATTATCAGAACTAACACATAAAAGAAGAATTTCAGCATTAGGACCAGGAGGATTATCAAGAGAAAGAGCAGGATTTGAAGTACGTGATGTACACTATACACACTACGGAAGACTATGTCCAGTAGAATCACCAGAAGGACCAAACATAGGACTAATATCAGCATTATCATCATTTGCAAACATAAATGAATATGGATTTATAGAAACACCATATAGAAAAGTAGACCCAAAAACACATAAAGTAACAGACATTGTAGAATATATGAGTGCAGATGTAGAAGATAAATATATGATAGCACAAGCAATTGAGCCAATGAATGCTAACGGAACATTAAAAAACGACAGAATAAGAGTAAGATATCAAAATGAAATATTAGAGGTAGAAAAAGAAAAAGTACAATATGTAGATGTATCACCAAAACAATTAGTATCAATAGCAGCTGCAATGATACCATTCCTAGAACATGATGACTCAAAACGTGCATTAATGGGTGCAAACATGCAACGTCAAGCAGTACCATTAATGTTAACAGACTCTCCAATAGTAGGAACAGGAATAGAATACAGAGTAGCAAAAGATTCAGGAACACTAGTATTAGCAGAAGATGATGGAGTTATACAAAAAGTAACAGGAGACTCAATAACAGTAAAATATAAAAATGGAAAAACAGTAGTACACAATCTTTTGAAATTCAAAAGAACAAATGGTGGAACATGTATAAACCAAAAACCAATAGTTGTAAAAGGAGAAAAAGTACATAAAGGAGATGCAATAGCAGATGGACCATCAACACAAAATGGAGAAATGGCATTAGGAAAGAATGTATTAATTGCATTTACAACATGGGAAGGATACAACTATGAAGATGCTGTATTAATTAGTGAAAGATTAGTAAAAGAAGATGTATATACATCAATACATATAGAAGAATATGACTGTGAATGTCGTGATACAAAATTAGGAGCAGAAGAAATAACAAGAGACATTCCGAATGTTGGAGATGATGTATTAAAAGACCTAGATGAAAACGGAATAATAAGAATAGGAGCAGAAGTAAGACCAGGGGATATATTAGTAGGAAAAGTAACGCCAAAAGGGGAAACTGAACTTACAGCAGAAGAAAGATTGTTAAGGGCAATCTTTGGAGAAAAAGCTAGGGAAGTAAGAGATACATCACTAAGAGTTCCACATGGAGAGGCAGGAACGGTAGTAGATGTAAAAATATTTACAAGAGACAATTCAGAAGAACTAGCACCAGGAGTACAACAAGTAATTAGATGTTATATAGCAACAAAAAGAAAGATTTCAGTTGGAGATAAAATGGCTGGACGTCATGGAAACAAGGGTGTAATTTCAAGAATATTACCAGTAGAAGATATGCCATTCTTACCAGATGGAACACCAGTAGATATACTATTAAACCCATTAGGTGTACCATCACGTATGAACTTAGGGCAAGTATTAGAAGTACATTTAGGATGGGCAGCAAGAGCCTTAGGATGGAAAGTATCAACACCAGTATTTGATGGAGCAAAAGAAAGTGAGATAGTAGAATTATTAGAAAAAGCTGGATTATCAGAAGATGGAAAAACTATACTTTATGATGGTAGAACAGGAGAGCCGTTTGATAAGCCAATTACGGTTGGAGTAATGTACATGTTAAAATTACACCACTTAGTAGATGACAAGATACATGCTCGTTCAACAGGACCATACTCATTAGTAACACAACAGCCACTTGGAGGAAAAGCACAATTTGGTGGACAACGTTTTGGAGAAATGGAAGTTTGGGCATTAGAAGCATATGGAGCAGCATATACACTACAAGAAGTATTAACTGTAAAATCAGATGATATTGTTGGAAGAGTAAAAACATATGAAGCAATAGTTAAAGGTGAAAATATACCAGAGCCAGGAATTCCAGAAGGATTTAAAGTATTAATTAAAGAATTACAATCATTAGGATTAGACATAAAACTATATTCTGGAGACAATGAAGAGTTAGAACTAAAAGAAAATATAGATGATGGAATAGATTTTAATCCAGAAGAAGACAAAAAAATATTAGAAAGTGAAGCCTTAGTAGAAGAAGATGATTTACAAGATGGATATTCTGAAGAAGAGGATTTAGATGAAATGGGAGAAACAGATGAATTCTTTGAAGAATTGGAAGATGAAGAAGGCGAAGATGATATATTTGACAACGACTTAGCAGAAGACAATATAGATGATGAAAATGATAATATATAAAATGTTATAGTTCAGTATTTAACTATAAGTCATGCTTAACCGCAATACAACTCAAAAAATAATTTGATATGCTCCTACAGGTACCACCAAATTTTTTATACTCTAGGTAAGTTATCATGATATGATAACTTACCTTAGAGGAGAATTATGGATAAAGTTAGATTTTATAGCAGTTTGCACTGCATACAAAATCTTAATTACGATTATTTTTGGAATGTATCGCTTGCACAGACTTTAGATACCTTTACTGGATTATAAAAAACTAGCGAACTAAATAAATTTGAAAAGCTAATTAATCGACAGAAAGGAATTGTTCGAGCAGTGGATAGAATTAAGAAGTTTTAAAATTACCCAAAATAAAACTCATAGGGGGAGAAAATGGAAGAGATATTTGATAAGATAAAAATAGGAATCGCATCAGATGAAAAAATAAGAGAAATATCAAAAGGTGAAGTAAAAAAACCTGAAACTATAAATTATAGAACTCTAAAACCAGAAAGAGATGGATTATTTTGTGAAAGAATATTTGGACCAACAAAAGACTGGGAATGTCATTGTGGAAAATATAAAAGAGTTAGATATAAAGGAATAGTATGTGATAGATGTGGAGTAGAAGTAACAAAAGCTAAGGTAAGAAGAGAAAGAATGGGACATATAGAATTAGCAGCTCCAGTAGCACATATATGGTATTTTAAAGGAATACCAAGTAGAATTGCATTAATGTTAGACATATCACCAAGAAACTTAGAAAAAGTTATATATTTTGCATCATATATTGTAACAGATAAAGGGACATCAGGATTAGAAAAATGCCAAATATTAAATGAAAAAGAATATCATGAAGCAGAAGAAAAATATGGTAAAAAATCATTTAAAGCAGAAATGGGAGCAGAAGCAATACGAAAATTACTTGCAGAAATTGATGTAGACAAACTAACAAATAGTATAAAAAAAGAGTTAGAAAATGCTAGCGAACAAAAAAAGATAAAACTAGTAAAAAGATTAGACACAATAGAAGCATTCAGATTATCTGGAAATAGACCAGAATGGATGGTTATGAATGTTGTACCTGTAATTCCACCAGAAATTAGACCAATGGTGCAATTAGATGGAGGAAGATTTGCAACATCAGACTTAAATGACTTATATAGAAGAGTAATAAACAGAAATAACAGATTGAAAAGACTATTAGAATTAGGAGCACCTGAGATAATAGTAAGAAATGAAAAAAGAATGCTACAAGAATCAGTAGATGCTTTAATAGATAACTCAAGAAGGGGAAGACCTGTAACAGGAGCTGGAAACAGAGCATTAAAATCATTATCAGACATGCTAAAAGGAAAACAAGGAAGATTCCGTCAAAACTTATTAGGAAAAAGGGTTGACTATTCAGGGCGTTCTGTAATAGTAGTAGGACCAGAATTAAAAATTTATCAATGTGGACTACCAAAAGAAATGGCAATAGAATTATTTAAACCATTTGTAATGAGAGAATTAGTAGGAAGACACATTGCACATAATATAAAAAATGCAAAAAGAATGGTAGAAAGACTAAGCCCAGAAGTATGGGGAATATTAGAAGAAGTAATACAAGACCATCCTGTAATGTTAAACCGTGCACCTACATTACATAGATTAGGTATACAAGCGTTTGAGCCAGTGTTAGTAGAAGGAAGAGCAATAAAGTTACACCCATTAGTATGTACAGCCTTCAATGCTGACTTCGATGGAGACCAAATGGCAGTACATTTACCATTATCACCAGAAGCACAAGCAGAAGCAAGATATCTAATGTTATCAACAAATAACTTATTAAAACCACAAGATGGTAACCCAGTAACAGTACCAACACAAGATATGCTATTAGGAGCTTACTATTTAACAATGGAAGTACCAGGAGAAGAAGGAGAAGGAAAAACATTCAAAGACCCAGAAGAAGCAGTTGTAGCATTTGAAAACGGAGCAGTAGGAATGCATGCAAAAATAAAAGTAAGAATGAGTAGAGAAGTTGACGGAGAAATCAAGTATAAATATATAGATACAACAGTAGGAAAAATTATATACAATGAGGGAATTCCACAAGATTTAGGATTTGTAGATAGAACTGACCCAGAGCAAATGTTTAACTTAGAAATTGACTTTACAGTAGACAAAAAAGCATTAGGACCAATAATAGCAAAATCTATAAATACACATGGGTTATCAGAAACAGCAGAATTATTAGACTACATAAAAGAAATGGGATTCAAATATTCAACAAGAGGAGCAATAACAGTATCAGTTTCAGATATACGTATACCAGAAGCTAAAAAGGATATATTAGAACAAGCTGATGAACAAGTAGGTAATATAAGAAAACAATATAGAAGAGGTTTAATAACAGAACAAGAAAGATATGAAGCAACAATTAAAATATGGGAAAAAGCAACAAAAGATGTTGGAGATGAAGTGGCAAAAACATTTGATACATTAAATCCAATATTCATGATGGCAAAATCAGGAGCCCGTGGAAATATGAAGAACTTAAGTCAAATGGCAGGTATGAGAGGACTTATGGCAGGAACAACAGGTAAAGCAATCGAAATACCGATTAAATCATCGTTCTTAGAGGGGCAAGATGCACTAGAATACTTCGTATCGTCACACCAAGCACGTAAAGGTTTAGCAGATACAGCGTTAAGAACAGCAGACTCTGGATACTTAACAAGAAGACTAGTAGATGTAGCACAAGATATAATAGTTAGACAAGAAGACTGTGGAACTAGAGAAGGTATTACAGTATATACAATAAAAGATGGAAATCAAGTCATAGAAAAAATGCAAGAAAGACTATTAGGAAGATATCCAGTAGATGATATAAAAAATCCTGAAACAGGAGAAGTAATAGTTGATACAGAAACATTAATAACAGATGATTTAGCTGAAAAGATAGTAGCTGCAGGTGTTGAAAAAGCATATGTTCATTCAGTACTTGGATGTAGGGCAAAACATGGTGTATGTCAAAAATGTTATGGAATGAGCTTAGCAAGAAGAAACAGAGTATCAATTGGAGAAGCAATTGGAATTGTAGCAGCACAATCTATAGGTGAGCCAGGAACACAGCTTACGATGAATACAAAACATGCTGGTGGTGCAGGTTCAGCAGATATAACACAAGGTCTTCCTAGAGTTGAAGAGTTATTCGAAGCTAGAAAACCAAAAGGATTAGCTGTAATTACTGAAATTGCAGGTAAAGTTAAAATACAAGAAACAAAGAAAAAGAAAGAAATAGTAGTTACATCTAAAGACGATTCAAAAACATATGCAATACCATTTAGAACAGAGTTATTAGTAAATACAGGTGATATGGTTGAAGCAGGAGACCCATTAATCAAAGGTTCAATAAATCCAGCAGAAATATTGGCTATAAAAGGACCAGAAGGTGTATATGAATACTTAATTTCAGAGGTACAAAAGGTATATAGAAATCAAGGTGTTGATATAAATGACAAGCATATCGAAGTAATTGCAAGACAAATGCTTAAAAAAGTTAGAGTTGATGATAATGGAGATACAGCGATGTTCCCAGGATCATTAGTAGACATGTATGACTTTGAAGAAGCAAATATTGCAGTAGAAGAGCAAGGACTAAGGCAAGCAACAGGAAAGAGAATACTTTTAGGAATAACAAAAGCAGCTTTAGCAACAGACAGTTTCTTATCAGCTGCTTCATTCCAAGAGACGACAAGAGTTTTAACAGATGCTGCTATAAAAGGAAAAGAAGACCAATTATTAGGACTAAAAGAAAATGTAATAATAGGAAAACTTATCCCAGCAGGAACAGGAATGCAAAGATATCAAAATACGCAAATTGAAGTAGAGTCAGACGAAGTTGCAGAGAATATAGAAGAAGAGGCTAATTATGAAATAGATAATCAGGAGACAACTGATATGAATACTGAAAATGAGGATTTAGTAGAAGATATAGAAAATGAAACAGATTTTGAAGAACTAGAAGAAACAGAGCTAAATGAAGAATCTAATGATGATGAAGAATAATTCAAAGTCAGAAAATTAATAGAAAATATTAGAAGAGCGAAGATAAGGATATAAAAAAATGCCATTATCTCTGCTCTTTCTAAGATTGACACGAAAAAGTATTAATGCTATAATTCAAGCATATTATAAACGATTATAGATATAAATAAATTAGGGGAGGTATTAAATGAGTTTAATCAATGAAAATTTTTTAGAATTGGAAGATAGTTATTTATTTTCAACTATTGCCAAAAAAGTATCAACATTTACAAGTAAAAATCCAGATAAAAAAGTTATAAAATTAGGAATAGGTGATGTAACAAGACCAATTGTTCCTGCATGCTTAGAAGCAATGCATAAAGCAGTTGATGAAGTAGGAACAGAACAAGGATTTAAAGGATATGGACCAGAACAAGGCTATCAATTTTTAAGAAAAGCAATAATTGAAAATGATTATAATACAAGAAATATTGAAATATCTGAAGATGAGATTTTTATATCAGATGGTGCAAAATGTGATTGTGGAAATATAGTTGATATATTTGGAAAAGATAATAAAGTTGCAATAACAAATCCAGTATATCCAGTTTATTTAGACACAAATGTAATGTCAGGAAGAAATCTTACATATTTACCTGTAACAGCTGAAAATAACTTTATACCGCAACTTCCAAAAGAGAAGGTAGACATGATATATTTATGCTTTCCTAATAACCCAACAGGAACAGTATTAAATAGAGAAGAATTAACAAAATGGGTTAAATACGCAAAAGAAAATAAATCAATTATTTTTTATGATGCAGCTTATGAGGCATTTATAAAAGAAAAAGACATACCACATAGTATATATGAAATAGAAGGAGCAAAGGAAGTAGCTATTGAATTCAAAAGTTTTTCAAAGACAGCAGGATTTACAGGATTAAGATGTGCATATGTAATTGTCCCAAAGGATTTAAAAGGATATACTAAAAATGGTGAACAAGTAAGTTTAAATAAATTATGGAATCGTAGAACTTGTACTAAATTTAATGGAGTATCATATATTGTACAAAGAGCTGCGGAGGCGACATATACAGAAGAAGGAAAAAGACAAATTAGAGAAAACATTGAATATTATATGGAAAATGCAAAAACTATAAAAGAAGGATTAGAAAAGGCAGGATTTGTATGCTATGGTGGGGTAAACTCTCCATATGTTTGGTTGAAAACTCCAAATGGAATGAAATCATGGGACTTTTTCGATAAGCTACTAAATGATATAGCAGTTGTAGGAACTCCAGGAGTTGGATTTGGGGACTGTGGTGAAGGTTATTTCAGATTAACAGCTTTTGGAACAAAAGAGGCAACAAGTGAAGCAGTTGAGAGAATAGTCAAATTATTTAAATAATATTTATGATTTAATAACAAATAAACAATATTGGCACAAAATGTGGAAAACTAATATTAAAAGCACTAGAAAACTAGTGTTTTTAAATTTTTATAAAATATAATAAAGGTATATATTAAAAATAAAGTCATAACAAAATCAAAATCACATAAAAATAAAATAGGTGATTAGAATGGAAGAAATGCAAATATCGAATAAAAGGAAAATGAGAAATGCATTATTTATAGCAGTATTAGTCTTTGTATTATTAATAACAAGAATAGGATATTTACAATTCTCAAAAGGAGAATGGCTAACAGCGATGGCATCAGAACAGCAGAGCTTAAGTAGAACAATAACAGCCAAAAGAGGGACAATATATGATAGTACAGGGAAATACATATTAGCAGTATCAGCAAGTGTAGAGACAGTAACTATAAATCCAACACAAATAGCAAATAGTGATAAAGAAAAAGTGGCAGAAGCATTAAGTAGGATATTCGAATTAGACTATGAAAAAATACTAAAAAGAGTAAAAAGAAATAGTTCAATAGAAACAATTGCAAAAAGAGTAGAAAAAGAGAAAACTGATGAACTAAGAGTATGGATGCAACAAAATGATATAACATCGGGAATTAATATAGACGAAGATACAAAAAGATATTATCCATATAGAGACTTAGCATCACAAGTAATAGGATTTTGCGGGAGTGATAATCAAGGATTAGATGGTGTAGAAGCCAAATATGATGAAATACTAAAGGGAACTAATGGAAGAATAGAGAGTCAAACAGATGCAAAGGGTGCGACAATTGGAACAGAAGGAGAATCATATATATCATCAAAAGATGGAGATAGTATATTACTTTCAATAGATATGACAGTACAATCAATAGTAGAAAAATATTTAGAAGAAGCATGTATAGATAATGTATGCACAGATGGTGGAAGTATAATAATCATGAATCCTAGAACAGGGGATATCATGGCAATGGCGACATATCCAGGATATGATTTAAATGATCCATATACAATAAATAATGAGGAATTAAAAAATACTTGGGATACATTAGAACAAAAAGAAAAATCAGAAAAGTTACAAGCAATGTGGAGAAACAAGGCTATATCAGATACATATGAGCCTGGGTCAGTATTTAAGGCGATAACAGCATCAGCGGCTTTAGAAGAAGGAATAGCAGACTCTGATACAGAAGGACAATTTAACTGTTCTGGGTCCATACAAATTGCGGGAGCTAGAATAAAGTGCTGGAGGTATTATAGACCTCATGGTTCACAAAGTTTAAGGCAAGGACTAATGAATTCTTGCAACCCAGTATTTATAGGACTAGGGCAAAAAATAGGTGTAGAAAAATATTATGATTATCTTGAAAAATTTGGATTTTTCCGTAAAACAGGAATAAATCTTCCGGGAGAAGCTAAGGGAATATTTGTTAAAGAGGAAAAATGTGGACCTGTAGAATTAGCTACTATAAGTTTTGGGCAAAGATTTGAAATAACTCCACTTCAAATGATTACGGCAGTATCTTCAATTGCAAATGGAGGGAAATATATAGTACCGAGAATAGTGAGAGCAACAATTAATAATGAAACAAATGAGATTACTGATTTACCAGTTGAATATGGAGAGCAAATTATTTCTAAAGAAAATGCTGAGAAAGTTATGTCTATGATGGAAAGTGTAGTAAGCGAAGGTACAGGTAAAAATGCCAAAGTTGCAGGATATAGAATTGGTGGTAAAACAGGTACTTCAGAGGATGGCGTTAATACAAATAGATATGTTACTTCGTTCTGTGCTGTTGCACCAACAGATAATCCTGAACTTGTTATGCTAATCACTTTGTATAATCCCACAGGTGAGGGGGGACACCAAGGAGGTGCGTGGGTAATTTTAACAACACACACTAAAACTATCAAAAAATCAATAAAGGTATATACTATAAAATCTGGAGAAAGTAATTAAATTTGCTTTCTCTTTTGTTTGATTTATATGTAATGATATGATACAATCATCACTAGAAATAGTAAGTTGTAGGGGAGATTAAAATATGAAAGAGTTAGTAGATTTTGTAGTTTTAATAATAATATATTTTTGGAAATTTTATAAGAAATGGAAAGAAGAAGGTAAAGATGTACTGTTTGTAAATACTTTAATGTATATATACTTATCTTCTGTATTATATTTTACTTTAATGCCTATAATAACATCTTTACCATTTATATTTAATCACCCATACGATTCAATGAATTTAGTTCCGTTTATTGATGTTTTAAATGGCAGAGGTGATTTCGTTAGACAAGTAGGATTAAATGTGATAATGACAATTCCTTTTGGCTTTTTAATGCCTTTAGTAAAAAAAGAAAATGCTAGACTATTAAAAGTTGTTTTTTATACCTTCTTATTAAGTCTAGGAATAGAATTATTACAGCCTTTAATAAATGGTTTTAGGTCAGCAGATATAACGGATTTAATCACTAATGTCGTAGGTGGAAGTATTGGATATGTTATGTATTTAATATTCAAACCATTAACAACTAAAATATTAAATTATATAGGTCATAGATAATTACAAATTACAGGTATACTGTTAGATGTAAATAAATGAGTTTACATCTAATTTTTTTGGTTGTAAAATTATTTACATTAGAATTTAAGTTAGAACATGAAAT
>JAAWFD010000031.1 GCA_022794615.1 Clostridia bacterium | reverse complement strand
GGGCGGGAATTCCCGCCCACTAGAAAAAAAGCTAATTTTATAAAACATTATATTATTTAAAATTGTAAAGATAGCAAAAATAATACTTTTTTCAAAAAAACCTTTATTTCAACTAAAAATATGATATAATTAAAAAGTAAAAAAGCACAAAATACAAATAATATAAAGTAAATAACAATAGAACATATAAAAAGATCAAAGGAGAGAAATAAAAATGAAAAATAAAAGGATATTAACAGGAGATAGACCAACAGGAAAAATGCATATAGGGCATTACTTTGGGTCATTAAAAAACAGAGTAAAAATGCAAGAAGAATATGAAACATACATAGAGATAGCAGATGTGCAAGCATTAACAGACAATTTTAATAATCCAGAAAAAGTAAGAAAAAATATAAAAGAAATAGCACTTGACTATTTATCAGTAGGAATAAACCCTGAAAAAGCAACAATATTTATACAATCAATGATACCAGAAATAGCAGAATTGACTGTATTCTATTCAAACTTAGTAACAATAGCAAGATTAGAAAGAAATCCAACTGTAAAAACAGAAATAGCACAAAAGAAAGAATTATTTGGAGAAAGCGTAACATATGGATTTTTAGGATATCCAGTAAGTCAAGCAGCAGATATAACAGCATTTAAAGGTGAATTAGTACCAGCTGGAGAAGACCAAATGCCACTAATAGAACAATGTAGAGAGATAGTAAGAAAATTCAATAGTATATATGGAGAAATACTAAAAGAGCCAGAGATAGTATTATCAGAAACAAAGAGAATAAAAGGACTAGATGGAAACGAAAAAATGGGAAAATCACTAGGAAATGCCATATACTTATCAGATAGTCCTGAAGAAATAACAAAAAAAGTAATGGGAGCAGTAACTGACCCAAACAGAATAAAAAAAGATGATTTAGGAAATCCTGATATATGTATGGTAGCATATTATCATAATTTATTTACAAGTAAGGAAGAATGTAAAGCAGTATGTGAAGAATGTAAAGCAGGAAAAAGAGGATGTGTAGCTTGCAAAAAACAACTAGCACAAAATATAATAGATACATTAGAGCCAATAAGAGAAAAAAGAACATACTATGAAGAAAGACCAGAATTAGTAGATAAAATATTAATAGAAGGAACAAATAAAGCAAGACAAATAGCCAAAGAAACAATGGAAGAAGTAAAAAAGGCAATGAAATTAGACTATTTTAAAGAACAATAAAGTTTGTAAGTAAAGAAAATAAAAGAGCAAGGAGAATATAGATGTTTACAGATTATGTAAAAATAATAATAAAATCAGGAGATGGAGGAGATGGAGCTGTAACCTTCAGAAGAGAAAAATATGTAGCAGCAGGAGGACCAGATGGAGGAGATGGAGGAAATGGAGGAAGTATATACTTCCAAGTAGACCCAAACTCAAATACATTAATAGATTTTAGATATAACAAAAAATTCAAAGCACAAAACGGAGAAAATGGCAGAGGAAGTAACTGCTATGGAAAAAAAGGAGAAGACCTATATATAAATGTACCAATAGGAACAATAATAAAAGATGTAGAAACAGGAAAAGTCGTAGCAGACTTATCAAAAGAAGGACAAGTAGAACTAGTATTAAAAGGAGGACATGGAGGAAAAGGAAACTCACATTTCGCAACAGCAACAAGACAAGCACCTAGATTTGCACAAGGAGGAGAACTAGGAGAAGAAAAAGAAGTAATACTAGAACTAAAATTATTAGCAGATGTAGGGTTATTAGGATTTCCAAATGTAGGAAAGTCAACATTTTTATCAGCAGTAACAGAAGCAAAGCCTAAAATAGCAAATTACCATTTTACAACAATAAATCCAAACTTAGGAGTAGTTAAAACAAAAAGAGGAGACAGTTTTGTATTAGCAGATATACCAGGAATAATAGAAGGAGCAAGTGAAGGTGTTGGATTAGGAATACAATTTTTAAGGCATATAGAAAGAACAAGATTATTATTACATGTAATAGATGTATCAGGAATAGAAGGAAGAGACCCAGTAAAAGATTTTTATACAATAAATAAAGAATTAAAGAATTATAGTGAAAAACTATCAAAAAGAAAACAAATAATAGTAGCAAATAAAATAGATGTAATGCAAGATGATACTGGACTAAAGAAATTAGAAGAACTTGCTAAAAAAGAAGGCATGGAATTATACAAAATTTCAGGAGTAACAGGTGAAGGTGTAGAAACATTAATAGAAAAAGTATCTGAAAAATTAAAAGAACTACCAAAAGAAGAATTAGTCGAGGTAGAAGAAAGAATAGTGTATACTTTAGAAGATGCCAAAGAAGAATTTACAGTAACAAGGAAAGATGGAAAATTTATTGTAGAAGGAAAAGCAGTATACAGAATAATGAGTAGAGCAAATATGGAAGATAATGAATCATTATATTATTTCCATAAGTGCTTAAAAAATAGTGGAATAGACAGGGAATTAAAAGAACAAGGAATACAAGAAGGCGATATAGTAAAAATGATGGATTGGGAATTCGAATGGTTTGAATAATAGAAAGTATAATAAAATATCGCAGAAAGTCCAATAAAAGGGAGAAATGCAGATGGAAGAAGATAATATAATAAGTCCAGAATTAATAGATAATCAAGAAGAGAGATTAGAAAACTCATTAAGACCAAAAACATTAGATGAGTATATAGGACAAGACAAGGTAAAAGAAAATATGAAAATATATATAGAGGCTGCCAAGAAGAGAGGAGAGCCTCTTGACCATTGTCTATTTTATGGACCACCAGGATTAGGAAAAACAACATTATCAAATATAATATCAAACGAAATGAATTCAAACATAAAAATAACATCAGGTCCAGCAATATCGAAAGCAGGAGATTTAGCAGCATTATTAACGAATTTATCAGAATTTGATGTTTTATTCATAGATGAGATACATAGATTAAGTAAAAGTGTAGAAGAAATATTATACCCAGCATTAGAAGATTATACTTTAGATATAATAATAGGAAAAGGACCAAGTGCAAGGTCAATAAGACTAGACTTACCCAAATTTACGCTAATAGGAGCAACAACAAAAGCAGGAGCATTAACAACGCCACTAAGAGACAGATTCGGAATAATACACAAGCTAGAGTTATATACACCAAAGGACTTATGTACAATAGTAAAAAGGTCAAGTAAAATATTAGAAGTAGAAATAGATGAGCAAGCTGCAATGGAAATAGCAACTCGTTCAAGAGGAACACCAAGAATAGCAAATAGATTATTAAAAAGAGTAAGAGATTATGCAGCGGTATTAGGAGATGGCGAAATAACACTAAAAATAACAAAGCTAGCATTAAACAAATTAGAAATAGATGAATTAGGATTAGATGAAGTAGATAGAAAAATGTTAGATGTTATGATAACACAATATAAAGGAAGACCAGTAGGAATTGAAACATTGGCAACAACTTTAGGAGAAGAGATAGATACAATTGAAGATGTATATGAGTCATATTTAATACAAATAGGTTTTATAGCAAGGACACCAAGAGGAAGAATACCCCTTCCACCAGCATATGGGCATATGGGATATCCAGCACCACAAGAGTAAAATCTAGAATTTACAAAGGAGATATAAATTAAGATGAGTAATAATATATTAAAATTTTGGCTTAAAAGCAAAATAAATGGAAGAAAAGAAGAATACCAACTATATAAGGAAAATGTAAAATTAATGAAGAGTGATATTCAAAGATATAAGCAGTATATAAAAGATGCACAAGAAAAGAAATACTTAGGAGATGGTTATAAAAGATGGGAATATACTTTAGATGAAGCTAAATTAGCAATAAACTTTATAAGACCAAATTCAAAGCAAGATATAGAGTATAGAGAAGAACAAGGAGATACATTTGCTACTAAATTACAAGAAGTTTTATCTCCTGACTTTGACTTAAGATTTCATGGTACGCCAATTTACTTTGCAGAACAGATAATAAAAAGTGGAATGATTTCATCTTCTGCTGATAGATATGATGGTTATATAAACAGTACTGATGGAAGAGGAGAAATATCTGTAGCTGATAGAGAAGGTATAGGAAGAACAATTAACTTTTTTTCAGATATATCATCATATCAAAGGTCTTTACCTTGTGGTTGTATATTTGCTTTATTGCCAAAAGATAAAGAGGATGCTACATTTGGAAAGGAACAAAGTATAATGCATTCAGTAAATTTAAGACAAAATCCGCAACAATTATTCGGAATATTTACAAGTCCAGAAAACATTAATGAAGTAAAAAAATGGATGAGTAAAGCAAAATTTAATCCTGATTTGGTATATACATTTGAGGAATTTCTAAAAGTTGTAGAAGAAAAATCGAAAGAAGTAGACAAGAAAAATGAATTTAAAATAATGATTCAAGATACACAAGCAGAAGATATTTCAAGTAATAATACAAAAGAGTTAAATCAAGAAAATCAAGAGCAAAATTCCGAAGATAAAATAGAAGATGAAGATAGAAGTCAATGAAATATTTTATATTTTAGAACAATTTTATCGAGTAATTAGCTTATATGTTAAATTAAGGAGGGAAAGTTAGTAAAAACTAACATAAGTAAGAAAAATGAAATTATTATTACATACATGTTGTGCACCATGTAGTGTATATTGTATAAATAGTTTAAGAAAAGAAGAAATTGAGCCAACAATATATTGGTATAATCCAAATATACATCCATATACAGAATATAAAGCTAGAAGAGACACATTAAAACAATATGCAGATATGATAGAATGTGAAGTAATATTTGAAGAAAATTATGGACTAAAAGAATTTTGCAAAAATGTAATAGGGGATTTAGAAAATAGATGTGCAAAATATTGCTATAGAATTCGTTTAGAGCAAACAGCCAAATATGCAAAAGAAAATGGATACACAGCATTTACTACAACTTTATTAATAAGTCCATATCAAAACCATGATGAACTTATTAAAATTGGTAAAGAGATGGAGAAGAAATATAATATTGAATTTTTATATAGAGATTTTAGATTAGGTTTTAGAGAGGGTCAAGCTGAAGCTCGTGAGTTAGGTTTGTATATGCAGAAGTATTGTGGTTGTATATTTTCTGAGGAGGAACGATATAAAAACAAAATAGAAAGAGACAAGGAAAATATGAGAAAATAACGATATTAAAGAATGGAGAAGAATGTGACTTATGGCTAAGAAAAAAATGAAAATTCAACTATTCGAAATTTTCGAATAGTTCAAAAGGAAGGAAATAGAGAAGTTTCGAGAGATGTTGCACATTATAATTTGCAAATGGTTATAGCAGCTGGATTTAAAGTTAACAATGAAAGAGCAGTACAGTTTAGGAAATGGGCTAACAAAATAGTAAAAGATTATACAATAGAAGAAAAAATGTTTAATGTGCATAATATATCTTTTATAAAATAGTAAATAAAAAATATACTAGATAAAATAAATTAAATGAAGAATAGAAGGAGACTAATTATATGAAAATAGGAATTGATATAGATGGTGTTTTAACAGATGAACATATGTACATTATAGACAAAGGAACTGAATTTTTTTACAAAAATAATATTCCATATAAAATACATAAAGATATATATGATAGTAAAGAAATCTTCGAAGTTAGTGAAAAGGAATATAATAATTTTTGGGAAGAGAATATTTTTGAATATTCAAAATGTATTTCCATTAGACCTTTTGCATCAGAAATAATTAATAAATTAAAAAAGGATAATAATGAAATACACATTATAACATCTCGTTCGTTCACTACTTATGAAAACAAATACAAAGATTTAATGCAAAGTATCGTTAAGCAATGGTTAAACAAAAACGAAGTTAAATATGATAATATAATATTTAGTAAAACTAAATTAGCAATATGCAAAGAACTAAAAATTAATGTGATGATAGAAGATAAACCAGAGAATATAGAAGAAATTTCAAAATATATACCAGTAATTTGTTATGACCACCCATATAATCAACAAATAAATGGAATAAATATAATAAGATGCTATAGTTGGTATGATATATACGATAAAATACAAAGTATACAGAAAAATTATTATAGGGTAATAGAAGAAAATGTAAAAAAATAATTTATTAATTATAACAGATAAATATTATGAAGGGCAAAAAAGATAATTTATGAAGTCTTATAGTTAACAAAATATAAACAAACAAAAAAGTAAGATAGATAAGGAGAAAATAATGATATTAGAAAACAAATTAGGAATAAGCAATGAAATTGAGCTTGTAAGAGAAGAAGAGAGAATAACAAAAAAGAAAGCATTAGAATTGTTTGAAACGAACAAGCTAAACTCTTTTGAAATAGGAACATTTGAAGGGTTATCACAAATACATAAATATTTATTTGAAGATGTATATGAATTTGCAGGAAAAATTCGAAAAGAAAATATTTCTAAGAATAATTTTAGATTTGCAGCATCAATGTATTTAAAAGAAGCATTAAGCAAAATAGATAGAATGTCACAAAATAATTATGATGAAATAATAGAAAAATATATCGAAATGAACATAGCACATCCATTTAGAGAAGGAAATGGAAGAAGTACAAGAATATGGTTAGATTGCATATTAAAGAAAAGAATTAATAAAGTAGTTGACTGGAGCAAAGTAAATAAAGAAGACTATTTATTAGCAATGGAAAGAAGTCCAATAAAAGATACAGAAATAAAATTGCTACTAAAACAAGCATTAACTGACAAAATAAATGATAGAGAAGTTTATATGAAAGGCATAGATGCAAGTTACAAATATGAAGGATATAATACATATAAAATAGAAGATTTGACAGAAAAACAATAGAGCTACACTTAAAGATACTATGAAAAGTATAGGTAATATATGAATGTAACTATACAAAGCAAATTTATATTAAAAGAAATATTAGAAAAAGGAGAAAATATGAAAATAATAAGTTTTATTATATGTTTTGGATTTCCAATTGCCACTATGGTTTTTGTGGTTTTTAAGAGGAGCAAATATAAAAATAAATCAATGGCAGGTGCATTTTTTATTGAAGATAGCAAACTTGTATTGAACACATTAATACCATATCCAATTCCATTTGATGAGATAGAATGTGTTGAACTACATTATAATTCATGGGAACTGGAACATCAGTTTTCATATGTATTAATAATAAAAGTTATACAAAAGACAGGAAAAATAAAGAGAGCATTTTATAAGGGATATAGAACAGCTAAATTGGCATTGCCAACAGATATGGAGAAAGCTTTACATGAAAATGGTATAAACTGCGTTATGATTAGTTCATAAAAATGATTTATATATTAGTATTTAAAAAGATAACTAATTTTGCAGTGAGCGGGAATTCCCGCTCACTGCAAAATTTTATACAATTAAAAAATATATAAATTACATTTTCCCTCATATCTTAAAACTAAAGAATTGGTATTCTATTTTGACCCTAAAAAAGAGTTGCAAAAAACATCATTTAAAAATAAAGTAAATAGTATAACAGTAATTGACATAAAAGAAAAAAAGGGGTAGAATAGTAACGAAAATAAAACGAAAAAACAAGGAAAATTAAATAACAATAAACACAAAAATTCAGACTACATTTTAAAACAAAATCGAAAGGAGACACTATAAGTCAAAAAGACAAATAGTATAAAAAATATGGATGAAATAAAAAAATATTTAGCATGTGAAGGAAGAGTAAATATAATATGTGCAGAAACAACAGAATTAGTAGAAAAAGCACGAAAAATACATGATTTAAGCCCACTAGCTACAGCAACATTAGGAAGATTATTAACAATGGGAGCAATAATGGGAACAAGAATAAAAGAAGAAGAAGACAGTATAACATTACAATTCAAGGGAAATGGACCAATTGGAACAGTAATGTGTGTAGCAGATGGAAAACCTAGTGTAAAAGGATATGTAGGAAATCCACAAGTAGACATGCCACTAAAAGAAAACGGAAAATTAGATGTAAGTGGAGCAATAGGGAAAGATGGATTGTTATATGTCATAAAAGACCTAGGGTTAAAAAAACCATATGTAGGAATAACACCAATAATAAGTGGAGAAATAGCAGAAGACTTTGCAAAATACTTTGCAGAATCAGAACAAACACCAAGTGTTGTGGCATTAGGTGTATTAGTAGATAGCAAAGGAACAAAAAAGGCTGGAGGATATTTTATAACATTAATGCCAGATGCAACAGAAGAAGATATAAAACAAATAGAAGAAGCGGTATCAAAAGCAGACCCAATAAGTACAATGCTAGAAAAAAATATGACATTACAACAAATAGCAGAAACAGTAACAGGAGATAGCAATTTAATGGTATTATTAAAAGAAATAAAACCCAAATACGAATGTAATTGTAACAAAGAAAAATTCAAAACAGGAATAAAATCACTAAAAAAAGAAGAGATAGAAGAAATATTCGAAAAAGAAGGAAAAATCGAAACAGTTTGTCAATTCTGTAACAAGAAATATGAATTTAAAAAAGAAGAAATCGAAGAAGATGAATAATTTCCAAGAAAGGAAAAGAAATATGGAATGGACAAAAGAACAAAAACAAGCCATATGTGAAAAAGGAAATAATATACTAGTAGCAGCGGCAGCACGGAAGTGGAAAAACAGCTGTACTAGTAGAGAGAATGATAAATAAAATAGTAAATGAAAAAGTAGATATTGATAAAGTATTAGTAGTAACATTCACAAATGCTGCTGCATCTGAAATGAAAGAAAGAATACTTGATGCAATATATAAAAAATTAGAAGAAAAGCCAAATCCACAGTTACAAAAACAAATAACAATATTAAACAAAGCAAATATATGCACAATAGATTCATTCTGTTTAGATGTAATAAAAAACAATTTTTATGAGTTAGACATCTCGCCAAACTTTAGAATAGGAGACACAGCAGAAATAGAATTATTAAAACAAGAAGTATTAGAAGAAATATTTGAAAAAAAGTATATAGAAGAAAACAAAGAATTTTCAAAACTAATAGAAACATATACAAGTTATAGAGATGATACTCCATTAAAAGAATTAATACTAAAAATATATACATATATGCAAAGCAATCCATTTCCAGAAAAATGGTTAAAAGAAAATGTAGAAAAATTTAATATAAAAAATTTAGAACAAGACTTTGCACAAACCAAATGGGGAAAAATCTTATTAAAAGATTTAGAAGAAGAGCTTGTAGACTGCATAGAAATATTAAAACAAGAAGAAAAGAATTTATCAAAACATGTAGAGTTAGAAGAATATAAAAAAATAATAATAAATGATAGAGAACAGCTAGAACTAATAAAAGCAAATTTAGATGTATGGGACAAAGCCTATCAATTAGGACAAGATTTAGAATACATAAAATGGTCTAAGAGCACAAAAATAACATTAGAAGAAAAAGAAAATGCAAAAAAATCAAGAGATACTGTAAAGGCAAAAATAGCAAAAAAACTAATACAATTCACATCAAAAGAAGCAAATCGAGACATTTTTGATATGTATGAAATACTAAATATTTTAAAAGAACTAATAATTGAATTTACAAATGAGTTTCAAAAAATAAAAAAAGAGAAAAATATATTAGACTTTAATGATATAGAACACTATGCACTAAATATTTTAGTAAAAGAAGAAAATGGAAAAGTAGAACAAACAGAAGTAGCTAAAAAATATCAAAATAAATTTATAGAAATAGCTATAGATGAATACCAAGACAGTAATTTACTACAAGAATATATATTAACATCAATATCAAACAATAAAAACATTTTTATGGTAGGAGATGTAAAACAGAGTATATATAAATTCAGACAAGCAAGACCTGACCTATTTTACAATAAATATGTTACATACAAACTAAAAGAAAACCAACAAGAAAATGATGATTTAAAAATACAATTATTCAAAAACTTCAGAAGTAGAAAAAATATACTAGAATTTACCAATATAGTATTTGAAAATTTAATGACAGAAAATCCATGGGAAATAAAATACAACAAAGAAGAATATTTAAACTTAGGGGCAGATTATAAGGACAATGAACAAAATCTAAAAATAGAAATAAAAGTAATAGACCCAAAAACAGAAAATAAAGAAATAACAGATATATTAGAAACAGTTATACAATCTGATAAAAAAATAACAGAAATAGATAATACAGAACAAGAAGAAAATGATGAAGAAGAGCATATTGAAGACATAGAAATAGAAGCAAGATTTGTAGCAAATAAAATAAAAGAAATAATGGATAGTAATTATAAGGTATATGATACAAAAAACAAACTATTTAAAGATATAAAATATAAAGACATAGCAATACTATTAAGGTCAACAAAAACATCAGCAACAGTGTATGAAAAAGAACTAATAAAATTAGGAATACCAGTATTTAGTGATACATCATCAGAATACTTAGGAACAATAGAAATACAAACAATTATAAATTTATTAAAAATAATAGACAATCCATTACAAGATATACCATTAGTAACAGTAATGCGTTCAAGCATAGGGAATTTTACAGATAATGATTTAATACAAATACGATTATGTGATAAGTACGATAACTTTTACAATACAATATTAAAATCAAGAATAAATGTAGAAAAACCTATAAGAGAAAAAATAGAAAAATTTTTAGACAATTTAGAAAAATGGAGAGAAGAACAGGAATATTTGGCATTAGATGAGTTGATTTGGAAAATATACCAAGATACAGGATATTATAATTATGTAGGATTAATGCCAAATGGACAATTAAGACAAGCAAATTTAAAGATGTTGTTTGAACGATCAAAACAATATGAAAAAGCAAGTTTTAAAGGACTATTTAATTTTATAAACTTCATAGAAAAAATACATATAGGAAGTGGAGATTTAGGCTCAGCAAAAATAATTGGAGAAAATGAAGATGTAGTAAGAATAATGAGTATTCACAAAAGTAAAGGACTAGAATTTCCAATAGTATTTTTAGCAAACACAGGAAAACAATTTAATATGATGGATTTAAAAGAAAGAGTATTATTACATTCAGAATTAGGAATAGGAGTAAAATACATAAATTACGAAAAACAAATAGAATATAATACACTATCAAAAACATCGATTGCAAGTAAATTATTATCAGAAACAATGGCAGAAGAAATGAGGATACTATATGTAGCACTTACTAGGGCAAAAGAGAAATTATATATCACAGGAATAAGTAAAGAACATGAAAAGCAAATGCAAAAGATGAAAGAACTAGTAGAAAGATATAGTAAAGATAATGGAAAAATAAATCCAATTATAGTAAAAAAATATAAAAGATATATTGATTGGATTATGTTAGTATATTTATATAATAAAGAAAAATTACAAGAGATATGCACATACAACTGCATTTTAAAAGATGATATAAATTTAAAACAACACATAAACAACATAAGCGAAACAACTAAAAAATGCATAAATATAGACGAAATAAACATAGACAAAGAAATATTAGAATATATAAAACAGAAGTTAGAATATAAATATCCTGACATCGAACTATCAAAAATACAAACCAAAACATCAGTAAGTAAAATCAAAAAAGAAAATGAAGAGATAGATAAACAAGAACATATAGTAACAGAAATATCAAAAATAGAAGATTTAAAAAGACATAATCAAGCTAATTTTGCAAAACCTAAATTTTTAGAAAACTCTAAAGAGGAAGAAATAACAGCAAGTAAAAAAGGAACGATAATACATTTATGTATGCAAAAATTAGACATTAATACGCAATATGATGAGCAAAAAATAACAAAAATAATAGAAGAAATGCAAGAGAAAAATATTATAACGCAAAAAGAAGCGGAAAGTATAGATGTAAGTAAAATATATAACTTTACTAAATCAGATACTTGGAAGAGAATGAAAAAAGCAAAACTAATACAAAGAGAAAAGCCATTTTATATAAATCTTCCAATTGAAAGCATATATAAGCAAGAATTAGAAGGCAATATATTAGTACAAGGAGTAATTGATTTATATTTTATAGATGAAGAAAATAAACTAGTATTAGTGGATTACAAAACTGACTATGTAGATAGTGAGGAAAATTTGGTAAAAAAATATAAAGTGCAATTACAAATATATAAAGAAGCTTTAGAAGAGGCGTTACAGAGAAAAGTTGATGAAACAATTATTTATTCAACATGGAGGAACAAAGCAATAAATGTAAAGTAAGAAAGGAGAATTATGTTAGAAAAAATCTAACATAGAGTAAAAAGATGGGATTAAAAGTACAAGGAGTAACCAAAATATATGGTAACAAAGAAGTAGTACAAAATTTATCAATAGAAATGGATAAACCAGGAGTTTATGGACTATTAGGAGCAAATGGAGCAGGAAAAACAACTACAATAAGAATGATATTAGGAATAATAGAAAAAGACAAAGGAATAATAGAATGGAATGGAAAAAAGATATGTAAAGAAAATGTAAAATACGGATATTTACCAGAAGAAAGAGGAATATACGGAAAAGCAAAATTATTTGACCAATTAATGTATTTTGCAACATTAAAAGGAATGAAAAAAGAAGATGCAAAAACTGCAATATTAGAATGGTGCAAAAGACTAGGACTAGAAGAATACATATATAAACCAGCAGAACAATTATCAAAAGGAAATCAACAAAAAGTCCAATTAATGATAGCAATAATACACAAACCAGAATTATTGATACTAGATGAGCCATTTAGTGGATTAGACCCAGTAAATACAAAAATAATAAAAGAGATAATACATGACTTGATAAAACAAGGTACATATATAATATTAACAAGCCATCAAATGAGTGTAGTAGAAGAATATTGCCAAGATATAATAATGTTAAAGGCTGGAAAAACAGTATTACAAGGAAACTTAAATGAAATAAAAAAATCATATGGAAGAAACAATCTAAATATTGAAACATATCAAGAAATAGAAAACTTTATACCGGCTAATATGAAGATAGTTGACAAAAAGGCAAATGGATATGAGTTAAAAATTGAAAAAGAAGAAGATGCACAAAGATTATTAGAAAAACTTGTAGAGAACAAAATAACATTACAAAAATTTGAGTTAAAAGAGCCATCATTACAAGAAATATTCATAGAAAAGGTTGGTGAATAGAATGAAAGATATAATAACTATAACTAAATATACAATTAAAGAAAATATAACAAAGAAATCATTTATAGTATCTACTATATTATTAATAGCAATAATAGTAATAATATGTAATATACCTAACATAATAAATTTAGTATCAGGTGATGATAGTGAAGAAGAAACACAATATGGAAAATATATAATAAATGACAAAGAAAATATATTAGGTGAAGACTTAAATAATATAATAGAAATGGGAAAATTATCTGGATTTGAAATAGAAGTAAATTCAAATGAAAAGGAAGAAGCCTTAGAAGAAAAAGTTAGAAATAATGAATTGGCTGGGGTAATAGAAATAACTAGAAATGAAGAAACAGGAGTAATAAGATTAAATTGTACAGTAATGGGAAACTATTTTACTGGAAATTATGAATTAGAACAATTTGTAACTTTAATAAAAGCGATACAAGTAAGCAAAGAATTAAAAGAAGCAAATGTAAGCCAAGAGACAATAAATAATATAAATGCTAACATAGAATTTGAAACAAAAACATTAAATGATGAGAATAATAATTTTGGCATAGCAATGGCATCAGCATTTATACTATTTTTTGCAATATATTTCTATGGAAATAGTGTAGCAGTATCAGTATCAAGCGAAAAAACATCAAGAGTAATGGAAACATTAGTAACATCTACAAAACAAAGAAATATAATAATCGGAAAAACTTTAGCAATGGGAATAGTAAGTTTATCACAACTTGTAATACTTATATTAACAGCAGTTGTATCATATAAGCTATTTATACCAGCTGATATGGACTTTATTGCAAATATAATTGGAAATATAAACTTAAATGTAGTATCTGTATTAGTTTGCTTTGTATTCTTTATATTAGGATACACAGTATATGCATTCTTAAATGCAGTAACAGGAGCTACAATAAGCAAGGTAGAAGATTTACAATCTGCACAAACACCAATAGCTCTAATAGCATTATTCTCATTCTACTTAGCATACTTTACAGCAACAATGCCAGATAGTGGAGCAAGTAAATTCGCATCAATTTTCCCATTTTCAGCAGCATTTTCTATGCCAGGAAGAATATTAGCAGGTGGAGCAACAACATGGGAAATTATAATATCAATAGCTGTTTTACTAATAACGGCAGTTATACTTGCAGTAATATCAATAAAAGCATATTCAAATGCAGTATTGCATTATGGTAAAAGACTTAATATTATTGAATTATTTAAAATTTCCAAAGAAAAATAATGCTAGATATATCAAAAAAACATCAAATTTTTATTGAAGAGACAAAACTTTAATTTAGAGAACATTCAAATTTCCCAGTGGGCGGTAATTCTCGTTCACTGGGAAAAAGCATTTTAGAAAATATAATAATACATATATTATACTCTGATGATTATGAAATATTTATATGAAACATTGCAATTTTATTAAAAGTGTAATATAATTTGAATGTCAAAGGAGGAAACGAAAATGGCAGAAAAGAAAAAGAATAAAAAAACAGGAAATGGCAATACTGTAAGCAAAAAAACAGAAAAGAATAATACTAAAAATAAAAAGACAGCAAATAAAAATATTGGAAATAAAAAATCAGAAAAAAATAGTAATGGAAGTAAAAGTTCAATAATTAGTAAAATAAAAAAAGGCAAAAAAACACAGATAGAAAAAGAAAGTGGAAAACAATTAGCAAAAGTAAAAAAGGCAAAATTTAAGAACAAACATCCAAAGCTATCAATAGCATTAAAAATAATATTGCTATTAATAATAATATTAATAGTAGTAGGAGCAGGAATAGTTATAGGGGTTATATATGGAGCATTTGGAGAAGAATTTGAAATAAAACCAGAAGAACTTATGATATCAATGATGAATTCTTATGTAGTAGACCAAGATGGAAATGTATTAGCAGAATTAAATGGTAAAGATGGAAAAAGAACAATAATAAAATTAGATGATATAGAAGATACAACACATATAGTAGATGCATATATTGCAATAGAAGATGAGAGATTTTATGACCATGATGGTGTAGACTTATATAGAACTGCTGGAGCAATATTTACATATATAACACATGGAGGAAACTCATCATTTGGAGGAAGTACAATAACACAACAATTAGTAAAAAACTTCACAAGTGAAAAAGAAGACCAAGGAATAGAAGGAATAAAGAGAAAAGTAAAAGAATGGGTAAAAGCATACCAAGTTGAACAAATGCTAACAAAAAGGCAAATATTAGAACTATACTTAAACTTAATATTTGTAGGAGGGAAAGGAAATTACGGTGTTGGAACAGCAGCAAATTACTATTTTAACAAAAATGCATCAGAATTAACACTAATAGAATGTGCATTTTTAGCAGGAATTAACAGTAATCCTAACTTATACAATCCATATGGAGAATATGGATATGGAGTAAATGAAGCAAAAACCACAAAAATTAATAACAAAATAAAAGTAGTATTAGGAAAAATGCTAGAAATAGGGAAAATAAAACAAGAAGAATATGATTCTGCAATGAAAGAACTAACAGAACAAGGAATAAAATTCACACAAGGTGGAGCAACAAATAATTATTCATATCATACAGATGCATTATTAAATCAGATAGCAGAAGAAATAGCAGAACAAAAAAACGTATCTAAGTCTGTAGCATATCAATATATATGCTCAAGTGGATTAACAATATATTCAACTCAAGTTTCTTCAATACAGCAACAAACAGAAGAAGCTGTAAATAATGCAGTAAAATTAAAAGCAAATTATAACGAAAATGGAGAACAATGGACAGAACAAAGTCAAGCAGCAATGGTAGTAATAGACCATAAAACAGGATATGTAGTAGGATGTGTAGGAGGGGTTGGAACAAAAGAAGCAAGAGGATTAAACAGAGCAACACAGTCATTGAGACAGCCAGGGTCAACAATAAAACCAATAATTGCAGTAGCACCTGCAATTGAAGAAAAAATAATTACAGCAGGAACAATATACAATGATTCATATACAAAATTTAAAGTAGGAAATAAAACATATGACCCTAAAAACTACAACTATTATAGAGGAAACATAACAGTAAGGCAAGCAGTAGAAACATCACAAAATATACCATTTGTAAAAATAGTTGCAGAAATGGGAACAGAAAAAGCAATACAATATTTAGAGAAAATGGGAGTATCAACACTAGACAAAGAAAAAGATGGATTATCTCTATCAATAGGAGGAGCAACACATGGAATAAGTCCACTAGAAATGGCGGCAGCATATGCAACAATAGCAAATGATGGTGTATATATAGAGCCAACATTCTATACAAAAGTAGTAGATAAAGATGGAAATACAGTATTAACAACAACACAAGAAACTCATAGAGTATTTTCAGAAACAACAGTAGCAATTGTAAAAAACATACTAACAGAACCAGTAAAAGGAGCAAATGGAACAGCAAAAGCTTGTGCAATATCAGGAATAGATGTAGCTGCAAAAACAGGAACTACGAATGGAGACAAAGATAGATGGTTATGTGGATTTACAAATTATTATACAGCATCGGTATGGTATGGATTTGATACACCATCACAAATAATAGTTAATGGATTAAGTCCAGCAACAAGAATATGGGCAGCAGGAATGAAAGGCATACATTCAGGTCTAGCTAAATCAAGCTTCTCATTAACAAGTAATATAGTAACTGCAACAATATGCAGAGATTCAGGAAAATTAGCATCAGATACTTGCTATAATACTTACTCAGAAATATTTGAAAAAGGAACAATACCACAGGGATGTGAAGGACATATAGGATATACAATTTGTAATGAAACACAATTATTAGCAAATCCATATTGTACATCAACATCACAAATATATAAGACATATTTAGTAGATAAAGAAAAAACTGACAAATGGATAACAGATGCAAATCAACAAGAAACATATATACCAACAGAATATTGTACTGTACACCAATATGTAGCACCACCAGAACCAGTAATACCACCAAGTACAACAGAGCCTGAAAATCCGGATGATGATGAAACAAATAAGCCAACTAACCCACCAGATGAATCAGATGACAAAGATAAACCAGACAATAAACCGCCTGAGGGTGGAGACACAGGAGATGAAAATAACAAACCACCAGAAGGTGGAGGAGATGATAAAGATAATACACAACCAGGAAGTAACACAAATAAACCATAGAAAAATAAACACATAGTATTTACTATGAATAAGAAAGAAGAAAGGAGAGATGTTAGCTTATAAAGCTAACATCAACTAATAAAATGTCAATTTTAGTAACAGGAGGAACAGGATATATAGGAAGTCATACAGTTGTAGAATTATTAAAAAGAGGAAAAGATGTAGTAATTGTGGACAATCTTGTAAATAGTAGTATAGATGTATTAGACAAAATTAAAGATATAACAGGTAAAGAAGCAAAATTTTATAAAGTAGATATATTAGATAAAGAAGCACTAAGCAAAGTATTTGAGGAAAACAAAATAACAGAGGTAATACATTTTGCTGGACTAAAAGCAGTAGGAGAATCTGTACAAAAACCATTAGAATATTATCATAATAATATAACAGGAACATTTATATTATTAGATGTAATGAGAGCACATAATTGCAAAAAGATAGTATTTAGTTCATCAGCAACTGTATATGGAAGTAGAGAAGTGCCAAAGCTTGTAGAAACAATGGGAAGAGGAGAAACAACAAATCCATATGGAACAACAAAAGCAATGATAGAAAGAATACTTGAAGATTTATATGTTGCAGATAAAACATGGGATATAGTAATATTAAGATATTTTAATCCAATAGGAGCACATGAAAGTGGATTAATAGGAGATAATCCAAATGGAATACCAAATAATTTAATGCCATACATACAAAAAGTTGCAACAAGAGAATTAAAAGAACTTTCAGTATTTGGAAATGATTATGATACAAAAGATGGAACAGGAGTAAGAGATTATATACATGTTGTAGATTTGGCACTAGGACATATAAAAGCACTTGAAAAACTAGAAAAAGAGCCAAGTGGAGTATATGTATATAACTTAGGCTCAGGAACAGGATATAGTGTTTTAGAGATTATTCAAGCATTTGAAAAAGCAAATGATATAAAAATACCATATAAAATTGTAGAAAGAAGAGCAGGAGATGTAGCAATATGTTTTTCAGACCCAACAAAAGCAAAAGAGGAATTAAATTGGTGGACTGAAAAAACATTAGAAGATATGTGTAAAGATTCATGGAATTTTGCGAAAAATCAAATAAATTAAATAAACTTTTAAAAAATTATGTCAATGATTTTTGAAAATGTCCCAAAAAATTTTAAACATAAGCCCTAAAAATTTGATTTTTTAGGGTTAGTTTTTTGTGTCAGGGTACTGGAGTG
>JAAWFD010000019.1 GCA_022794615.1 Clostridia bacterium | reverse complement strand
GTAAAAGAATTCTTTTACTCTATTCAATATTGTTTTTAGCATATTTTCTTTAGATTCTATATCTATATTACTTGATACTGTTTTTACAAATGGTCTAGCTGCTATATACCTTATTAAAGCATAACTTGTCCTAAATTCTGGTCTTACCATACTTATTGCTCTTCCTGTAGATATTTTTACTGGTATATTTAATATTATCTTACCTGCAATATCACTTTTGCTTATATTTGTTATACCTTGTCCAGTTAATATTACATTATTTATTTTTGGCTTTAATCCTCTATTAGAAATGTCTCTATTTACTAATGAAAATATTTCTTCTACTCTTGCTTCTATTATTTCTATTAATTCTGAACTTTTTATTACTCTGTTTCTTGCTTCATCGTCACAAGTATTTAGCATTATTTCATTATCATTATCTATAAAAGATCTTAGCGCTAGTCCATATTGTTTCTTTAGTTTGTTTGCTTCTTCATCTGATATATTTAATACTAATGATATATCACTTGTTATACTGTCCCCACCAAGTGGCATTGTATTTGTATATGAGAATGTATCTGATTCAAATACTCCTATTTCTGTATTTCCTGCTCCTATATCCAATATCATAACATTATCATGTAGTTCGTTTGTATCTAATATTAAATTTCTTTCTGCTAATGTTATTGGTACTATTCCTCCAATTTCTAATCCTGTTCTTTTGAATATGTTTGATAACTTCCTTATATATTCCTTTTCTGCTAATATTATTTCTGCATGCATTGTAAGACTAGAACTTAGACTTCCTATTGGGTCTGTTACTATCTTTCCATCATCTAATATTATTTTGTCAATTACTATATCTATTAATGTTTTATTTTCTGGTATTTCAATGTCCTTTACATGCATTATTGTATTTTGTACATCTTTTAATGATACTCCTGCATATTTGTCTTTTATTTCTTTAGTACTACTATTTTGTACTATTGTTACATATTTCCCTGGTATTGTAATATATGCGGAATTTATTTTAATATTTGCTTCATCCTCGGCACTTTTTATAGTCTTAGATATGCTCATACTTATTTCTTCTTCATCTATTATTTTTCCTTTTTTTATACCATTACATTTATATGATGCACTAGATATAGTTTCTATTTGTCCAAAGTTGTTTACTTCACCTACAACTGTACTGACCCTAGATGTTCCTATATCAATGCCAACTATAATATCACCTATTGCCAAGATAATTCCCCCATTGATTTTATTTTTTCTATGTAATTATATATATTACATTTTCCGATTTTTGTCAATAGAATTTGTAATATTCTTGTAATTATTTTGTAATATTCTTGTAATTTTTTTGTAATATTGATTGTTACTCAATTTTTTTATACTTTCTTATCTTTACTCAATATTTTTTTCTTTGTTTGTTCGATTTTATTTGACCATTTTTCTACATAATATCTTCTTATTATAGTTAAATTTATAAACATTCTGTTGATAAATACAAATATTGCTGCAATATATATATCTACATTTAACTTTTGTCCTAAATATGTTAGTAACATAGCTAATATAGCATTACAGAAAAATCCTGTTATAAAGATTATAAAGTCGAAATTCTTCTTTAATATTGAACTTACTCCTCCTAATACAGAATCTAATGCTGCTATTACTCCTATTGCTAAAAATATTGAATATGAATATGGTATCATTGGAGCATTTGTTCCTACTATTGCTCCTATTATACATCCAACTATTATTGCTAAATAAATCATACTTTTTTCCTTCCTTTATACATTATTTTTGTGTAAGTTATTTTTATTATGAGTAATTTTTTATAATTCTTTTAATTCATATACTTAGCTTTTATTTCTTCGTCAGTATATGCTTCTATTGTAGTATTATTATTTCTTTCTATTTCTACATCAAATCCGTATTTCTGTAATTCATCTACATATCCTCCACTTCCAAATAATGCACTTTCTAAATATGTTTGATTTCCAATTGCTTTTATAACATATGGTGCTAATACTCTCTCTCCATTTATATTTATATATGTATTGTTTCCTACTCCTATATCAGATATATATGATGTTGTTACTATTCTGTGATTATTTATTGATATTGCTTCTGCCCCTGCTCCTTTTAATGCATTAACAATTACTAATAAGTCTTCATAAGTTATTCTATCATTTTCAACATTAACTTCTTTTATAGTTATTATTATTCCTGGTCCTTCAACATTAATTGTTCCTAATAGAGTTTTTAATTGATATAGTTCTTTTTTTAATATATCTCTAGTTTCTTCAACTGTTTTATATTCATCCTTATAATCTTTTAATTTTACTAATGTTTCTGAATATTGTTGTGCCAATTGTTCATATTTTTCTCTAATTTCATTTCGTTCTGACCTTAATTCTGATTCTGTCATTGTTTCTATTGATGTTATATCTGTTTGATTTACTACTTTAAATTGCATGAACATTGTCATTACAAGTAATAAACATACTATTCCTACTGTAATTGTTATTATAATTTTTTCTTTTTTCATTAAAGATACTCCTCTCAAGCTTTTGTCTATTTTTCCATATTGTTTGCTTTTAATATTATTAAACTTAATGTGCACTTATATAGTTAAATTTTAAAGTTCTTGTACTTTTTGGTATTTTTATATCATTCTCTTTTGTAATTGTTACTTCAACCATTGTCTCAGTTTGTATTTTTTCAATTATTCCTCCTGGTCTATTTAGATTTGCTAAATATTCTGGATATCCTATTGCTTTTATTTCGAATGGTGAACCTATTCTTTCTCCTCCAACTTTTATTACATTCCCATCACATTCTATTGCTGAGGTAGATGTTATTCGTATATCATTAACTGATACTGCTTCTGCTCCTGCATTAAATAGTTCGTTTATTATATGAATTATATATTTGTCATGAACTACTAAATCATTTGCATCTCCTATATAATTTGTTGCTGGAATAGAACTATCTTTTAATGTTACCTTTACTCCTTTTCCACTTACATCTGTTGATCCTAATAACTTCTTCATTATCTTTATTTCTTCTTCTAATGTTTCAAGCTCAGTATTGTTTTTTGTTGCATTTGTTCTTTCTATTTCTAATTGTTTCTCTATATGTTCTAAATCTTTATATAAATTATCATATCTTTCTTTAGTTTTTAGTATTTCTTCTTTTAATTCGCTTTGGTTTGATGTTCTCCCTGCTGTTATGCCAAATCCTCCTACTGTTTTTATTTGCATACATATCCCATATGTTAAAAACGCACACATTATTCCTAATGTTAAACATATACCTTTTTTATTCATAGTTCTTTCCTTTCTAACTTTATTTCACTTCTATCCATTTGCTTCTTCTCTAAAATATGCTTGAAATCCTTCTGTAAAATCTCCATTTACAAATATCTTTCCTTCTTTTCCTTCTTCTTTTTCTAAAATATCTTTTATATACAACATCTTATTTGCTAAGTTATTACTATTTCCTATATATATTAATTTTCTCATGTTTTCAAGATAAATTATATATTCGTCTTTATTTGATATGTTGATGTTTGTTATTATATCATATATTTCTATTTTTTTGCAATTTTCTATAATTTTTATTACATCTTCTAATTTTTCTAAATCTTTTTCATTTAGTCTTTTCCCTGGCAATAATTCTTGACTTGAATATCCTAATATTATTGGTCTTGCTATATTTATACTAGATTCTTCTAATATGTACCCTTGGTTGTCCAAATATAAAAACCCGTTTTCTACTTGTATCATAAAACTTTTTTGTCTTTCTTCTATTTTTATTTCTAATTTATTAGGTAATATCTTTTTTGTTGTTACTGTTTTTATGTATGGATTTTTCTTAAAATCTTTTTCTATTTTTCTCTTACTCATTAAAAATATATTATTTCCTATTTTATCGTCTACTTTTAATTCTTCTAACATAACTTGTTCATTACCTGTTATGTTTATCTTTTGTATTCTAAATATATCTGAATTGCATAAAAATATCCCTATTCCTATAATTATTAATAGAATGACGGTCGCCCTTACAATGTTTTTAACTTTTCTTCTTTTTCTTATTATTTCCTCTTTTGTATATAGTTTTTTATTTTTTGTGGCAGACTTTCGTTCTGCCACTTTTTTATTATTATTGTTCTTCTCTATAACTTTTTTCTTTTTGTTTTTCATTACTAGCTTCCCTTTCTATTTTATATAGATTTTTGCTCCTAATCCTTCTAATTTTTTATCCAACTTTTCATATCCTCTTAATATATATTGTATATTTTCTACTTCTGTTATTCCCTTTGCTGATAATGCTACTATTACCATTGCTGCTCCCCCTCTTAAGTCTGTTGCTCTTACTGTTGTTCCTTGTACTCTTTTTACTCCTTTTATTACTGCTGTTCTCCCTTCTATTGTTATTTTGGCTCCCATTCTTATAAGTTCTTGTGTATATTTATACCTATTTTCAAATATATTTTCTACTATTACTGATGTTCCTTTTGCTTTTGTCATCGCTGCTGCAAATACTGATTGCATATCTGTGGGAAATCCTGGATATGGCATAGTTTTTATATCTACTGCTTTTAATCTTTTTGGTGCTATTAATTGTATATAGTCTTTTGTTACTTCTATTTTACAGTTTGCTTCTTCTAACTTGTTTATTATTGGTTGTATTTGATTAGCATCTGCATTTAATAGTTTTACTTTTCCTTCTGTAATCGCTCCTGCTACTAAAAATGTTCCTGCTTCTATTCTGTCTGGCATTATATTGTAATCTACATCTTTTAGTCTTTTTACTCCTACTATCTCTATTGTATTTGTTCCTGCTCCTTTTACTTTTGCTCCCATTCTGTTTAAGAACTTCTGTAAGTCTATTATTTCTGGCTCTCTTGCTGCATTATTTATAGTAGTAGTTCCTTCTGCTAAACATGCTGCTAATATTGCGTTTTCAGTTGCTCCTACACTTGGAAAATCTAAGTCTATTTTTGTCCCTACTATTTTATCACATTTGCATTCTATTTTTCCATAGTTTTCATTAATATTTATTCCTAATTTTTCAAATGCTTTTAAATGTAAATCTATTGGTCTTGCTCCTATATCACATCCTCCTGTTTGTGATAGTTTGTGGGTACATAAATTTCAAGTGGAATGCTAGCCCTCCATTTTCATAGAGTTCTTGATACATTTCATCTGTTAAGTTATATTCTTGTTGTAGTGTTGTGGTTATTTCTTGTAGATCAAACACTACTATTTTGTCAAATAGTCTTGATAATTCTTCTTTCGTTAATCCATTTTTCTTAATGTCATCTATCGCTTTAAATATTAATTCTTCTTTGTCTTCTAGCTTATTTAATGTATTAAAGTTTGCTTGTATCTCTTCTAGTTTTTCCTTTTCATTTTTAATTTTCTTTTCTAATTCTTGTTTTTTATCTTTATATATGAACTCTGGTATCAAATCGTTTAGCTTATCTTCATATACTTGTTTAAATTGTTTTTCCAATTTTTCTAAAGTTTGTTTCGATTTATTTAAATCTTGTTCTAATGTTATTTTGTTGCTACTAATTGCTTTCACATTGTCCATAACAAAGCTTTTAAATTCTGGATTACTTACTAGATTATCTATGTATGCATTTACGATTTTGTCTAAATATTCAATTCTTATTCTATGTGGTCTACAACCATAGTCTTTTCTTATATCTTTTATTGTTCCTTCATTACTATATTTTTTACACAAGTAACTATCTGGTCTTTTTCTTGTTCCTGTACTTCCTTTTCTTTTATACATTGGTGTACCACATTTTCCACAATATAAAAGTCCTGAATACAAGTTATTTTCTATATCTACAAATTTAAAGCCATTGTTATATTTATCACTTTCTTTTTTTCTTTTCTTTCTAATTTTTTGTACTTTTTCAAATAACTCTTTATCAATAATTGGCCCATGATGATTTTCTATGATAGTCCATTCTTCTTGTGCTTTCACTCTAGTTTTCTTTGATTTAAAACTTACTTTTTCTGTATGCCCTCCAACATAATCTCCAATGTATCTTCTATCATCTAAAATTCTAACAATGTGTTGTGCTTTCCAATTTGCTGTTTGTTTTGCATTTACAAAGTTTCTGGATTGAGATGGTGTTGGTATTCCTTTTTTATTTAAATGTGTTGCTATTTTCTGATAACCCCAACTTTTAGAATATAATTCAAAGATTTCTTGTACCACTGGTGCTGTTTCTTCATTTATCACTAATTGTTTGCCATCTTTGTTATATCCATATATTGCTTTAACAAGTAAGTCTCCTTCTTCTATTTTATGACGTAAATTTCTTCTTATATTTTTACTGTCATCTCTTGCTCTTCTTTCATTAAACCATGCATATAAACCAAACATTTCCTCATTGTATTGTTCATCTTCAAATATGATTTCTACACCTTGCTCTTCTAGGTATTCTACAAACTCTAATGCTTCTCTTTGATTTCTTCCAAGTCTTGCAGAGTTTTTGAACACTATTACATCTATTTCTTTATTCTTTGCTCTTTCTCTAATGTCATCAAATCTGCTGAAGTCTGTTCCACTTTTGTCATCATCCATTATAATATCAACAATGTTTGTATATCCATGGCTTTTACAATATTTAATTAATAAATCTCTTTGCGTTTCTATTCTTTCATAGTTTTCTCCATAATCGTCTCTACTCTCTCTACAATATATTATTACTCTTTTTTCTTCGTTAGTTTTTTTCATAGATTACCTCCATCTCTATAATGTATCAATAACATTTTGTATTTTTGAATATTTTATTGTTGCTATTATACGTTAAAAGTTCTAAAATTTCAAGGCTCTACTTAAAATTTTAGAACTTTTATTTTTACTATTACTTTTGTCTAATTTCTTGTTATTATTATATCGAACTACTGAAAGTACAAATGTGCCATAGGTGGTGTTTTTTTATGCAACTTTTTCTTTATAGTTTACAATAGTAACTTCTGTTGCTAACTTCTTTAATTGATTTACAATTTTTTCAATATTCTCTGCTGTCTCATCATCAAAGTATTGTTCTCCACATTGAGTACATACTCTTGCTGGAACACCTTTAATAATAATAATTGTATTCTCTAAATCAACTACATAATTTACTTTCTTTTCTTCTAAATTTCCTTTACACATAAAACAGTTCATTATTTTTCCCTCCTTGTTTTCATATCTTCTTCCCATTTCTCTGTATTTGGATAATATGCAGTTATCATATGAACAGTATCTTCACTCATTCCACATACTATATGTAATATTTTATTGTTTATATTATATCCTAATATTAAGCAACTTGGATATGGATAATCATCATAATAATATTCAATTATTTTTCCATTATTTACTGCTGTTTTTACATCAGATATTAATATATCTCTTTGATTTAATCGATTTAAACAATGCTTTGTCCAATCTATTTTTCTTTTTGCTATATATTCTTTTATAATTTCAATATTTAATAAGTCTTCGTTCAATTTTTTCTCCTCCTCATTTATTTTAGCATAAAATAGCTAATTTATGCAATTCTTTTTACAATTTTCTCTTGTGTTTTTTATTTATATTTTTCTTGTATTCTATCTGAAATTATATCAGTGAATACCTGTCTATAATCTCCCGTATCACCCATATTTGATTTTGGGCATATAAAAACTGCAAACGGTAATTCATTTTTTCCTTTTTTATTAGTATTTGTATTTTTCTTATTCTGCTTTTCCAGTGTATTCACCTCCACTTTCATTTATAAATTATATTTCTTTATTCTTTGTCCTTATTACTAAAACTGCAAGTGGATTTATCCCATATGAGATTTGCCCTCATTACTCTTTTTAGAGAATCGCCCCTTTACATCACGTTAGCCAGACGAAAGTATCATTATCTGTACTTGCAGTTTGCTATTCAATTTTCAATATGCTATACTGCTATAGAAAATAACTATTTACGCGTTCTATTTTCTACTTGTGATTTTTATTATAAGAGCCTTAAAAAGTGTTGTAAATACATTTTTGCAAGTCTATAGATAAATTAAAAATTCAAATAGCTATATTCTATTTTTTAAAATGGAGGAAATATTGATATGATAACTAATTTCACACTTAACAATAATAAAATTATAATAAAAAATACTCGGAGAATATTTTGGTGCTATTGGTGATTTTGAATATAATATTGGAGATAAACTATATGAATTTGCTATAATGAGTTATGAAGATTTTGATAAATTGAAAGCAATGTACACACAGCTTATAGGACTTGTATGTTATTCTAAAGAAACTGATTCTGAAGATGAAAAGATAGATTGTTTCTTAAAAATGTTTCAAATTGTTAGAGCATGTCTAAAATTTTCTCCATATACACATTTTTACACACAAGTTCTAATAGATATAATTGTGAAAACATATAATTCTAAAGTTTTTAGAACTGACCTATTATTAAAATCTCAAATTGGCGTTTTTATTGAGAATCCAAAATACTATGCTAAAGAATTTTATGAAGATTTAGAAGAAAATCCTTATACAATAGAACGTATACTTCACGAATTTACTGATAATATTGAAAAAGTATCAACTAAAAAACATAATGAATATATAAAATATTTTGAAACTATAAGAGATTTATTAATAGAAAATTTTATGGAGAAAAAGACTGATTTAAAAAAGCTATTAGAATTGATAAGCAAATATTCTAATAACTCTACTGAAGAACAAATTAGATTTGAGTTATTTAAAGTAATTCAAAATAATTTTACTATCAATAAATGTGAAAATTGTGGAAAATTATTTATTCCTGTAACCAGTAGTAAAAATCCAAATCAAAAAGGAAGAAATGACCAAAAATATTGCAATAACTTATATTTAGATACTGGAAAAACTTGTAAAGAAATTGGAGCATTAAATAAACAAAAAGAAAAAGTTCAAAAGAGTTCCATTCAAAAAGAATATAATAGAGAATATAAAAGAATGCATGGGTTACATTATAATCATACAAAAAAATTCAAAGAAAAACAATTTAAGGAATGGTCAAAAAAAGCTAGAGAATTAAGAGATAGTTATACTGATGAACAAATAGAAGATTTTAAAATAGAATTGAAGAAATTAAGTGATTTGTATTGGAAATAGAAAAGTATACATATATTCAATTTTTCAATTTACTAAACATATACTTTTATAATTCATATTTACTTAAAATTACTTTTAAGACGGAATAGACTTCCTTTAATATCTAATACCTATCCTGTATATATTCCATAAAATATATAATCTGACTTAATATTAGAGCGTGGCACGAAAACCAGTGTTGTTATAGTTGTTATTAGGATTGTTGTAATTGCGATAGGCGACAGGATAATTGTTTCCATTATTGTTGTAATTGCCACCGCGAATAACACGAACGAATGCCTATTTAAAGTCTATCCCTCTATATAAAACATACTTTTTCTTAAATTATAAGAATCTGCATGTTTAACATAGCCTAGCCAACCTGCTATACTTCTTTGTATTTCGGGTAATGTTATTTTTCCTTCCTTTAATTGTCTTGTATATCTTTTTAGCTTTCTTTTCATTCTGCATTTACTTGTATGCCTTATTTTTAGTCTTTTCTCATTGATTTTATAACCACAAAAATTAACCCCTTGTATATCTTTAAAAATTCTTGTTTTTGAGTTTAAAGTTAATTTTAAATTTTCTTTTAAAAATTTAGTTATATTATTTAAGCTATCTTTTGCAATTTCTTTATTTTCGCACATTATAACCATATCATCCATATATCTGTAATAATATTTGCATTTTAATTTGTGTTTAACATACTAATCTAATTCATTTAAATATATATTAGCAAACATTTGAGATGTATAATTACCTAAAGGAAGTCCTACCATGCCTTCTGTAGATAATAAAATTTCTCTAGTTAACCATAGTAACTTTTTATCCTTCATTTTTCTTTTTAATATTTCCCAAAGTATTCTTTTGTCTATATTTTGAAAATACTTTGTAACATCCATTTTTAATATGTAATAATTCTTCCATTTAGATTTTGCACTTCTCATTGCTTTCTGAACATCTTTAGATGCTTTATGCATTCCTCTTCCTTCTATTCCTGCATAAGATGTATTAATAAATTGTGCTACAAAGTATGGCTTTATAAATTTTTCGACATACCATTGATGTACTACTCTATCCTTATATTCTGATGCCATAATTATTCTTTCCTTTGGCTCATATATTTTGAATTTTGTATAACCTCCATGACTATATGTTCCATTTTTTAATTGTTTTTCTAATTCTAATAATTCTTGTTCTAGTTTTAATTCAAATAAAACTATTTTTTTCTTCTCTCTTTTACCACATCGTGCTTTTTTATGTGCCTTTAATAAATTTTCAAAAGATACTGCCATTTCATATACATTTTTGATTGTTTTAGGCATATTTCTTCACCTCTAGAGATTTAATAAGTCCTCCTAAAATTTTTCCAATTTCAGCTAGTAACTCGTTGCTATGTTTGTATTTCTTTTCATCTATCCATTTTTGATTATACATCATTCTTATACAAATTCTTTGATAATATATATTACTATCAACGATATTATAAATTTGTAGTCTTTTACTTTTATCTATTTTACTTGCTAAAAGAATATTTTTTAGCATTTCATACATACTTGTCTTTGTTCTTGGAAGTTTAAGTAATATTGTAAGCATATATTCAATATACTTTTCTATTTTTACTATTATTACCAATCTGTTATCTTTGTTTTTCTCCATCTTCATATCCACTCCTATTAAAAAATTATAAAAAAGAAAGAAGAGACTTCGAATTTTCAAAGTTCTCTCCCTCCATCTGCTTTTGGAAACAAATTAGGATAGTTTTACAGTGGTCAGTGCTAATTAATATAAAGCGTGGCACGAAAACCAGTGCCGATATAGCTGCAAATAGGATAGCAGTAATCGCGATAGGCGACAGGATAATCGTCCCCACAATTGTCGTAAAAGCCACCACGGATAACACGACACGAATTATTGTTCTGTTCTTGTGTCCATTCATCAAAATTACCTGCAAATCCATAGATGTTATTTATACATCCATCTTCTCCTGTTTTAACTATTCTACTTGGATAATTCTTGTTATTATAGTAGTTTCCCAATTCTGTTGAATCCTCTGCAATCTCCTTAGTAGTTACTGCACCAGACTCAATTACCCATTTCTCTCGAGTATCATATTCAGCTCCATACATCAAATGACTTGTAACTGTTTTGCTTTGTACCATAGTACTTGCAACCTCTTTTGCAGTTGGAAAGTTGATATACGTCCAAGGTATTGCACCTTTTACAGACCTTGGTTTTCCAGTGTCTTTGTCTTTAGAAATATCATAACGAGAACTATAATATCCATCATACTTATCGACACTTTCCTTCTGAAAAAGAAGTTCACCAACTAATGGTTCATGATATTCACTTTCTGAAAATGTATTATTCCGATAATTCATTCTACCGAATTTTTCGTTGAAGTGAATTCCGTCAAGCGTACCGTTAGCTGTCAGCAATCCTACTGGAGTCCATACAAATTGATCATATGTTCTCATCAAAGTTTCAACCTCATCTGGATTTTGCCAGTTAATACCACTTGCTTTTTCCTTTGGAATATGGTAGATAACCAAGCCCTTATCTTTTCCCCAAATGATGTTCTCCTTTGGTACTCCAGACACTGTCCAGCCTTGTGGAACTACTGCTTTGTTTCCATTATTATCTGTATACACAGATAATACCTCTGCATATTCCCCAGCCGATACAGTTGGAAGCTCCGAATAAACATTATTTGAAACAATGTTCAGAGCTCTGATGATTAACTCTCCACTTGTTCCCTCTGAGACATCGTTCAGAGCTCTGATGATTAACTCTCCACTTGTTCCCTCTGAGACATCAAAAGTTATTCCTTCTTCAGCCTCAAACACAAATTTGTTATACCGATTTGCCATAGTTATTCCTCCTTATGATAATATTTTATCGGTTACAATATAGCTTTTGCTATTATGTTAATAATACTATATTTTAAGTATAATTTCAATAGATTTAAAAATAATATGAAAAGAGGTTATATTTATGGATAAATTTGTTATGAAAAAATCTACCGAAGCCAACATTTATAAAAGTATTAGGTTTCCTGTTGAAATAAATTCTCAAATCATCAAAATTGTTGACAAAGCTAATGAAGGATTAGATAAAAAAGAATATTCTTTTAATGGTTTCGTAGTATCTGCTTGTGAATTTGCATTAAAACATATGAAATAGTAGTTATAAGAGCAAATAAATTTGTTTGCTCTTATATTTCCAAATCCCATTCTTTTGCTCTTTCTTCTTTTTTTAGTTGTTTCTCTGGATTAATATACATATTAGCTTCTTTTTCAAATTCTATAACTAATTCTTTAGATTCTCCAATACCAAATTTTTGACAAATCCAATTAATAAATTTATCAATAGTTTCATAGAATTTATTGATAATTTTATGTAAATTGCTATTTTCTTTTTCCAAACTGTTAATTTTACTTTTAAAGCTTATCTGTTTTACTGTTTAAATTCTTGTATCCAGTAATTTATCTTAAACTTGTCCGATTTATCCACCAAATATCGCAATCCCCTGGATATGAAAATGTTGCTTCTCTATATTTTCCTACTATTCCTCCTGCTAATATTACTGATGATCTCATTTCTCTCATTAAATCTTCTGGTATTTCATATCTTTCGACTTTACTTGAATCTATTATTATTTTATTTTCTTTTTTCTTTATCTTACATCCTAATAACTTCAATATTTCTATCATTTTTTGTGTATCATGTATATTTGGTACATTGTATAATTTTGTTATTCCCCCATTTAATATACTTGCTGCCATTATTGGTAAGGCTGCATTTTTTGATCCTGATATTTTGACTTCCCCTTGTAGTTTTTCTCCTCCTTGTATTATGTAACTTGACATCTTTTTTCACTCCTTTGCTGATATATATTATGAACTTCTTATGTCAAGTGTGATTATTTGTCGATTTTTTTCATATTCTAGGAAAGTTATCATAATATTATAAATTTCAATAGAAGATGATTCTGGTTTTTATTTTTGTATAAATTCTATTATAGCTAAAAATAAGCAATCTGTTATGATTGCTTATTTTTGTGTTGGCCATTATGCGTTTTGTTGTTCTATCCATTTTACTAGATTTAAGTTTTCACTATCTAAAATCATATCATTTTTAGGCATTATTCTAAATGTATATCCATAATTACCACCTGTTACAAAATCAATTTTTGCAACAAAAGTATATTTCCTTTCTTCATTATTTGATTCAGCTAATTTCATAGGTATAACCTTTACCTTTTCTAGACTTCCAACATGAGAAATTCTACCTGTATATACTTCTACTGTAACACTATTAACATCAATATTTGGTAGTTTTACTTGGCATTTTACTTCTATTTGATTTCCTGCATCTATTACTACATTATCTGCATTGCTTTCTTGAGTGATTTCTATATCTTTCCAATTTGTGTATAATTCATTTTTCCAGCTGTTATATTCTGTTACTTTTTCTAAATCATTATAGTTCTCTTTTGTTAATTTAGCTAATGGCATATATAATTTATCAGAATAATCTACTAACATCCTTGCCGTACTGTACCTTCCTGCATTTGTAGCAATTGTTTCTTTCATTATCTCTAACCATCTTCTTGACATTTTGTTTTTGTCTTGTTCATAGTATATTGGAATTATTTTATTTTCTAAAGTTTCGTATATTTTTTCGCTGTCTGCCCTATCTTGAATTTCGTATGATGGATATTCTATATTTGACCCTATTGGCCAACCATTTTTTCCGTTATATCCTTCTGCCCACCATCCATCTAATACACTAAAGTTTATAACTCCGTTTGCTGCTGCTTTTTGTCCACTTGTTCCTGATGCTTCCATTGGTCTTCTAGGTGTATTTAACCATACATCTACACCACTTATTAAATATCTTGATACTTCTATACTGTAATTTTCTAATAAGAATATCTTTCCTTTGAATTGTGGCATTAATGAGATTTCATGTATGTATCTTATTAAGTCTTGTCCTTCTTTATCTGCTGGATGTGCCTTTCCTGCAAATATTAATTGTACTGGGTGTTCTTCATCATTTAATATTTGTGTTATTCTTTCTAAATCTTTGAATATTAATGTTGCTCTCTTATATGTAGCAAATCTTCTTGCAAATCCTATAGTTAATGCGTTTGGATTTAGTTTTGATACTATTTCATTTATATCTTCATATCTCATTCCATTTCTTCTTAACCTAGCTGTAACATTTTCTTTTACTACACCTATTAATTTTACTTTTCTTTCTAAATGTGCTTTCCATAATTCATCATCTGGTATGTTTTTTACTTTTTCCCATACTTGGTCTTCATGCATATTGTCTTGCCAATATGGCATTAAATATTTGTTATACATTTCTTTTATTGTTGGTGCTAACCATGAACAAGTGTGTATTCCATTTGTTACATATGTTATTGGTGATTCATCTGCTGCTATATCTGGCCATACTTCTCCAAATAATTCTCTTGATACTTCACCATGTAATTTACTTACTCCATTTTTCTTTCCTGCTATTTTTAATGCTAATATTCCCATGTTAAATCCTGGTTGTAATGCATCGCATGGTTTCATTCCTAATTTCAAAAATTCTTCTCTTGATATTCCTAATCTTGGCCAAAAGTCTTTGAAATATTTTTCTATTAATGCTATTGGGAATATATCATTTCCTGCTGGTACTGGTGTATGTGTTGTAAATACTGTTTTTGATGTTGTTATGTCTTTTGCTATTTCAAATGAAACTTTTTTCTCTTTTATTATATTTTTTATTATTTCTAGTGTTAAAAATGCTGAATGTCCTTCATTCATATGGTATATTACTGGGTTTAAACCTAATGTTTTTAATAGATTTACCCCACCCATTCCAAGTACAATTTCTTGCCTTATTCTCATTTCTTGGTCTCCACCATATAATCGTAGTGTTACATCTCTATCTTCTGGGTTGTTTAAGTCATTGTCTGAATCTAATAAATATAATTTTACCCTTCCAACATTTATTTGCCATACTTTTAAATATAATTTTCTTTTTGGCATTTTTATATTTATTACTAAATCTTCTCCATTTTCATCTTTTACAATTGTCATTGGTAAATTATATATATCTAAATTTTGGTATTCTGATTGTTGATTTCCGTTTTCATCTATTTTTTGGTGAAAATATCCATTTTTATATAATAACCCTACGGCTACTAATGGTATACCTAAATCACTTGCTGATTTTAAATGATCTCCTGATAAGATTCCTAATCCTCCTGAATATATTGGTAAAATTTGATCTAATCCATATTCAGCAGAGAAATACGCAATTACATCATTCTTATAGTCAGAATATTGCTTAGTAAACCATGTGTTTTTACTATTCATGTATGCTTCATAATTTTCTACTACACTATCATATTCTTTTAAAAATTCTGCATCTTTTGCTGCATCTTCTAATTTTTCCTGTGATACTGCTTTTAAAAATTTTACTGGATTTTTGTTTGATGCTTCCCATAAGTCAACATCTATTTTTCTAAATAATCTTAAATATTCTGTATTCCATGACCACCATAAGTTATTAGCAATTTCTACCATTTTGTTTATTCTTTTTGGTAATTGAGAATTTACCATTATCCTATTAAATATGTACATTTTCTTGTCCTCCTAAGTTTTCTTATAATTTTTTCTATCGTATATTTCCGTAGATATTATCTCCTAAATATTTTATTTTGTCAATGCCTTTTATTTTTATTTATCGACTATTTTTTTGTAATTATTTAATTAATCTTACCTATTAAGTTTTCTTCTTCTGCCTCTTCTATTTTTATATTTCTTATTTTATTTTCTAATTCTTTTTCATTTGTATTTTTTATTTTTACTAATATATAATTAGCTGTATGCCCCTTGTATATGTCTTTTTCTTTTTCTTCTATTAATACTTCTACTTCTGTTCCACAATATTTTTGGTTATACTCTAATTGATGCTTATTCGACATTTCTATTAAATCTTTTGATCTTTTTTCTTTTATTTTCCCATCAACTTGTTTTGGCATTTCTGCTGCCTTTGTTCCTTTTCTTTGTGAATATGGAAATACATGCATTTTATAAAATTTTATTTCTTTTAAAAATCTAGTAGTTTTTTCAAATTCTTCTTCCGTTTCTCCTGGAAATCCTACTATTATATCTGTAGTTAATATCACATCTTTATATGTATTTCTTAATCTTTGTACTGCTTGCTTAAATTCTTCTGTAGTATATTTTCTATTCATTCTCGATAGTGTATCGTCACATCCACTTTGTAATGATAAATGAAAATGATGGCATATCTTTTCTACCTTTTTTATTCTATCTATGAATTCATCTGTTATTAGTGTTGGCTCTATTGAACCTAAGCGTATTCTTTTTATTTCATCTATTTTATTTATTTCTTGAAGTAAGTCTATTAATCTGTATTCCTTTAATTTCTCATCATTAATAAAGTCTTTTCCATATGATGCAATGTGTATACCTGTAATGACTACTTCTTTTATTCCTTTTTTTGATATTTCTTTTATTTCTTCTATTATTTTTTCTGGTCTTCTACTTCTTACTCTTCCTCTTGCATATGGTATTATGCAATATGTGCAGAATCTATCACATCCATCTTGTACTTTTATGGCTGCTCTTGTTTTTTCTGTGTATGTAGTCGTTCCAAATTCGCTGAATTCTTTTGGCTCAAATGCATCTTTTACTTCTGAAATTCTATTGTTGTTTTCTTTAAATTGTTCAACATATTGTACTATGTCTTTTTTTTCATTATTTCCTAATACTAAGTCTATCTCTTCCATATTGTTTAATACTTCTTTTGCCACTTGTGCATAACATCCTGTTGCTACTATTATTGCATTTGGATTATGTTCTTTTACTTTTCTTAGTATCTGCCTTGATTTTCTGTCTGATATATTTGTAACTGTGCATGTATTTATAACATATATATCTATTTCTGTACCACTTTTTATATCACTACTTTCATATTCTATTACTTCATACCCTTCTTCTTTAAATTTCTGTGCCATTGCATTTGTTTCATATTGGTTTACTTTACAACCTAAAGTTAAAAATGCTATATTTCCTTGTTTCACTCTTATTCCTCCTGTGCTATTATACTTGCTCCTATAATTCCTGCTTCATTTCCTAATTGTGCTGGTTTTATTATTATATTTTCTCTTTTGTTGTATAACAAATTGTTATTTATTATTTTATCTTTTACTTTTTCTGTTATAAATTCTTCAAAATATATATAGCTTCCCCCTATTCCTATAATCTCTGGCTCAAATATATTTATTAAATTTGATAATCCTATAGCTAAATATTCTGAAAATTTATCTATTATTTCGTTTACTTTTTTATCCTCTTTATTTAATGCTTTGTTATATTTCAGTATGTTATATATTTGTTCTCCTGTTGTATATTCATTTAATCCTAAAACTGTCTTTAAATTATTCTTTAATACTTTCATACTCGCATATTGTTCAAAACATCCAGTTTTTCCACATTTACATTTTTGTTTGCTTTCATAGTTAATTGTTATATGCCCAAATTCGTATCCTGGTAAATTTTTAGGTTTTAATAATTCGTTGTTTAATATTACAGCTCCTCCTATTCCTGTTCCTAATGTTAGAAATATTGAATTTTCATATTCTTTTAAACAACCATATTTTTTTTCCGCTATTGCTGCACATTTTGCATCATTTGCTAATTTTATTTTTATATTTCTTATGTTGTATTTTTCTAATATTAGCGTGTTTATTTTTTGAGCTATATTATAGTTTTCTATGTTTAAATTTACACATTTTATTATTCTGTTTTCTGTAACTGTTCCTGGTATTGCTATTCCGATTGTTTCTATATTTTCTTTTAATTGTAATTCTTCTAATATTTTTAATATATTCTCTTCTATAAATTGGATTATGTTTGGCTTATCTTTTTCTGTTATTTCTATTTCTCTTTTTTCTACTATTTTTCCATCTTGAATCTTTCCAATTGCTATGTGGCTTCCACCTAAATCTATTCCTATGTTCATATATGTTTCCTCTTATCTTTGAAAATTAATACATAATAAGTTTACTATAAATATTGCTATATTTATTGTTGATAATATCCATCCTATTCGTATATTTGATACATTTTCTTTATTTGTATTTCTTTTTGCTTTTCTTATTTTATTTATTATTAAATATATTGCTACCGCAAGTAGTGTTGCTGCTATTGTTAATATACTTATATATTCTCCTGTAAATATTACCATTATTAATGTAAACATTAATATACTAATTGTGTAGTTATCTTCTGCTTTCTTTTTTGTGTTTATATTATCTATTACTAATAGTATTGCTATTAATACTAGATAAATAGGATATCTATATATATTCGATTTTTCCATTATACATAAATATATTATATATATTACTGATATAGCTATTCCATATGCTAATGCTGTTTTTTCTATTTTTCTTTTTTCTTTGTCTATACTAGATATTAATACTATAAATGCCAAATATAACATTATAAACCCTAATGTTATAATGTTCGAAGTTTTTATATTATTTATATTTAAATTCATTCCTATTGCAAATAGTATGGATAATATTCCTGTTGCAATTTGTAATTTTATAGATTTCTTGTTGAGTATAAATTTGTAAAAACTTCCTATTATTATTCCTAATATAAATATTATTATATATAAAACTATATTCATTTTCATCTTTCCTTTGTATATTAGTATTATAGGCATATACATGTTTTTTCTGTATATGCCTAGTTTGTTTTTTATATTCTAGGAAATTTATCATTGTATGATAAATTTCTGTAGAAGATAATTATGGCGGAAGTTAGGATTTGTAGTAGTTTACACTTCGTACATTTCTTAGCTATAGCATTTTTAATGCGTATGGATAAGTTATGCGTTAGTAATTCTTAGTTTCGTTTTTTAATTAATGTGCTTTTTCTATTGTTCCATAAAGTGAGCCTGATGTATCTTGTTTTCCTTCAGTATTTGTTTCTACTTTAAAATCTACTTTTCCTGTAACTGATATTCCTGATTCTATATTTTCATATTTTATTGCTATTATCCCATCTTGTGATATTCCTGTTGCTTCTTTTCCTTCTGGTGTTACTAATTTATATCCTTCTTTTGTGTCTAATCCATATTTGTTTAAGTCTATTGTTGAATAATATTCTAATATATTAACTTTTTCTGTAATCTTTGTAATAGCTTCTTTTTTTATTGTTTCTATTGCTGTGTCAATTTCTTTTTTTGCATTGTTTTTTATTTCTGTTTTTTTGCTAGTGAATATTCCATTATCTCCTACTAGCATTGCAAATGATACCCCCGCTAGTATTATTAATACTATTATTGTTACTGATAAAATAACTAAAGATGATCCTCTATTATTTTTCATATTGCTAATTTTCTCCTCCTTTTTATAGTTGGTTTTGCTTTTTCTCATTTTTATTATGCTTATAGTTTATCATTTTGGTGTTAAAAGTCAATACTTTTTGTTTAATTCTAATCTATTTGTTGGTTTTTATATATCTTGTTTGTATTATTTTTTACAAATGTTTTCTTTCTTTTATTGATTTTTTTTAATTTTTTAATTTTTTTTTAAAATCTATTGACATTATATAAAAAAAATAGTATACTAAATCCTGTCAATAGATATGGTCGCTTAGCTCAGCTGGGAGAGCATCTGCCTTACAAGCAGGGGGTCATAGGTTCGAGCCCTATAGCGACCACCATATTTATTTACGGCCTGGTAGTTCAGTTGGTTAGAACGCTAGCCTGTCACGCTAGAGGTCGACGGTTCGAGCCCGTTCCAGGTCGCCATTTTTTT
>JAAWFD010000024.1 GCA_022794615.1 Clostridia bacterium | reverse complement strand
ATTCAAATTATATTTGATAAAAGAATTTGAAAGACTAAAACAAAATGAAAGCTATCAAAATAAAGTAGAATGGTCTGTAAGAAGAGAACTTGCAAAAACCAATTATAGAATACACACAGATAGTATCAAAGAGAATATTATTCCAACTTTAACTGAAAATCAAAAACAATATGTGTATGCAAATGAAGCAGATATACTAAATGTAGCTTTATTCGGAATGACAGCCAAAGAATGGAAAGATAGAAATCCTAATTTAGATGGAAATATGAGAGATTATGCAAATATATTACAATTAGTTATTTTAGTTAATTTAGAGAACTTAAATGCAGAAATGATAAATCAAGGAATACCTCAGAGTAAAAGATTGGAAAGACTAAACGAAATTGCTAAAAAACAATTTGATATTTTGCAACATAATTCAGGAATAAAGAAAATAGAACAATTAGATAATAATGCACCAAAACTTTTAAGCTAATATGAAATTAATAATATAATTTAACGGGGCTTCTATGCAGAAGCCCCTATGCCCATTCAACGAAAATCAATAACTTCATTTGATGGAATAAGTGTAATTGGTCCTTCGTAATGTCCTTCTTTACATATACTAAGTACATATGCAAAGAATTCGTCAGAAGAACTTAACTTTTGCATAGAAACAGCAATAATTCCAGGCATAGAAAGTCCATTCCATTCAGTAGAGATGGTTGCCTCTTCTCCTTTAGAGATTTGAGATAAAGCAAAGTCATAGTGTCCATTTCCTTGCTTCATATCAAAAGCTAAATCATCCCAAACTGTCCAATTTGTCCAAATAAGCAAACCCAAGCTGCTCTTTTTCTTGAGCCTCTTTTACAGCATTCCGAAGTAATTGTTCTGTCATAGATGTCACTCCTTCTCATTTTTTATAGGCAATACAGTATTAAAAATACATCATTATTTTACCATATTTCAAGACTATTGTAAATCATGTTAATTCTCAAAAATTGCTATTTGTATATTGAATAATACTGATTATTGATGTATAATAAATTCATAATTTAGAAAGAGAATAAAGAGTTCGTAACCTGTAAGAATACTGCACCAACGACATATCTGTTCGAACTTTTTATAGAACAGGTAGATACAAATATCATTCTGAAAAGGATGGTATTTTTTTGTTTTAGAAAAATTTTATTGCTTCGCAGAGCCCCCATGTTATGATATTATGTCATAACTCATAGGGGAGAACGCTTTAGTTAAGTACACTAATTCTTTTCGTCTAAATCTTTTAGCTTTAGTAACAATTATTTTAGTATAAGTTTCTACTCTAGTTACTGAATAATTTATTTTGTTCTTGTTCAATATATTGCCTTTATGTAGGAAACTGTTACATAACTTTCTTTGAAAGTATGTAACCCACTATGACACTTTCAAAACTTCGTTTTGGAAAAGTGCTGTGGGCTCCTAGCGGAGAGCTCATAAATTATCTAATCTAACGATAGATAAATTTATGTTTGGCTTCGCCAAAGCAAAAGAATATATAGCACAATTTTTGAAAAAAGTTAAATTTTATTGGGCAGAAATGTTGAGAAAATAGTCCTTTTATGGTATAAATATGTCCATATGCTAAAGAAAAAGTTATAAAAGATAATATTAACAAGAAAACCAGGTGATATTAATAAAAAGGTTAAATATATTTATAGATGAAAGTGGAGATTTTGGATTTGTAAAAGGAAGTTCAGATTTATATGCTGTTTCATTTACATTACACGAAAGCTCTAATTCAATAAAAAATGAACTAAAATATCTAAACAGAAAATTAGATGAACTTAATTATGATGGAATGATACATTTAGCATATTTAGTAGCTAAAAGAGGGGATTATTCACATTTTGATTTAGAAAAAAGAAAAAGCATATTTTGGGCTATATTCTATTTTTCAAATAGAGTGAAAGTTAAAATAAGAACTGTAATAATAGTAAAAAGTATATAAATAAGAAAATGCAACTTAACATGGCATTAGCAAGAGAGATTGGACAATTTATAAATGATAATAAAGCATATTTGGATACATTTGATAAAATTGTTATTTATTATGATAATGGACAAGAAACATTGGCAACAATACTTGATACATTACTTGCTACTAATCCAAAAGTTGAAAGAAGAATAGAGTTTGACCATACTAAGAAACGATTATTTCAAGTTTCAGATATGCTAACAGTTATAGATAAATTAGATTATAAGAGAAAAAATAATATTTCTTTTACAAAGGCTGAAAAATATTTTTTCAATGGTAAAGATTTTAGACATATTATAAATCTGCTGAAAAATAAAAGAATATAAAATTAAAAGAATGGGAATAAAAATGAAAAGATTATTTAGAGTAAGTTTTGACATATTAATAACATCAATAGTTCCAATAGTATCATGGTTTTTGCTAGGAATTATATTAGATAGTCATTTGATTAATGTATTTTCTTTAACATATCCTTTACAATGCTTAATGGGAATGATTATAGCAATATTTGGAGTAGGTGCTAATATTTGCGTTTATAAAGATGAAAATAAGCATGCTGCTGACAATGGCATTTTTTATGGAACTATTTTAAGCATATTAATATTCAGTTTTATAATTTTTAATAGTAATAAGTATATAGATTTTATGAATATGGAGAATACCATATATAAAACATTTTGTGTATATTCTATATTTCAAATTTTTTGTCATACCATATTGCAACTTATAATAACAAAATTATATTACAAAGAAGAAAATAAAAAAGCAAATAAAATTTCTATAATATTTAATAGTATTAATTTTATAGCTTTAATAAGTACTGCAATTATTACAAGAAACCAATTAATTACATCATTAATAACTGGAGCTATAATATTTATTATGGATATTGTTTTGTATATAAAGAATATAGAAAAAGTTGATTTTAAACTTAATATTAAAAATTGTTTTAAATATAATTCAGTATCATTTAGTGTAAGTCTTATGTTTTTTATAATGTACTTGTTTGGATTTAGTAATGCTTTTGAATATGGAGAAAAATATATGATAGCTATTACGTTTGCAACATTAGTAACAGATATGCAATGGGATATTACAGATGCAGTAAAAACAGTAGCAAAAGTAGATATTGCAAAGAAAAAATTTGATTATAATGAACATTTTAGAAATGCATTAAAATTATATTCTTTGCTGATTTTATCAGTTATATTAATGTCTTTGGTTGCATATCCATTTTATAAGCCTGACTTAAAAATAGCAAGTATATTTATTTCCTTACATATATTAGATTTTATGTTAGGACCATTTATAGAAATAAAGATTTGTTTTTTACAGTTAGAGGATTCAGCATTTAAGATGACATTAAATATGATAGTTGCTTATATAATAAGAACAAGTATATCATTTGCACCAACACCATTTTGTACAATTATAGGACAAATGTGTTCAACTACATATGAATTAATTTGCACAAAAGTAAATTTTAGGAAATATGAAAATAAAAGTAATATGTTACAAAAAGATTTAGAAAAAATAGAGTTATAGGAAAATTAAAAGCCATTTCGTTGAATGGCTTTTGCTAATTCTTTGAATTAGCTCGGGTCAGGTCCTAGTCTAGTAAACTATTTCAGACCTAGTAGAATATCTATCTACAATATATAGTATTCATTAATTTATTTAATTATATACTAAAAACTTCAAAAAGTATAGCATTTTTTGAAAAAATTTTGCACAAATTGAAAAGCTAATAAGTTATCTTTAGCATAACTAAATTCTCCTAAAATTTAATCTCACTACTTTTAGAACTATAATTTTATATCTACTAAAGCTGTCTATAAATACAATTTTTTATAAAGTGTACTTAACTTATTCTTACTGGGTTAGGACTTGAGACAAGGTCAAAGTCCTGTGCTACGAAGAAAATTCAATGAATGGAGCATTAATATGAAAAATACAGATATGCTTTATTGGGCTGGTTTTTCATCTGGTACAAAACAAATATTTCCATTAATAATTGAGGGGTCATACTTTGGATGCCAAAAGTCTGGTATCCCTTGTGAAATTATTGTTGTTAGAATTTTCTTGAGGGAAGCATCTCTTCTATACTTTGGTTTGTAAGTCATAAAAGTATCTTCTAGACTAAGTTCAGAAGCGTGAACTTTTACAAGTGCTTGGAGTATATCACGTCTATGTATAGGTATTCTACTAAGTGTTTCGTAATCAGTAGCCCATATTCGATTTAATGCTTCTTGACTAGTATTACATATACGGTTATGCTGTTCTTGAAGTGATGTAGGATGTTGTTGTTCCTGCGATTCAAACATTCTTGGATTACTAAACGCGCTATTTCCACTCAATGGTTGATTGCAAGACCGGTAATAAAGAAGTTCTGGGTAAATAGTTTTTACAATTTGTGAGTTTGTATTCATAATAAAGTCCTCCTAATAATATTAAGATTTTTTGCTACAAAATTAAGTAACATTCAACAATTCAACAATCATATTTTAACATACATTACATAAAATTTCACGTAAATTAGGGAAGAAGTATACTACTTGCAAAACCATGAAAAATAAGTTATAATAATTAATGCAAAAAATTTTTTTAAAAGTGAGAATATTTTCTCAATCAAACAGCTATAAGAAAATAGCTAAAATCAAGATTATGTATAGAAATAGTAAATAACCAAAAACATGAAAAGGAGAATATTACTATGATAACATTAGAAATGCGGAAGGAAGCTGTTTTAAAACAATACAGAATAGTGACAAAAAAGATTGAACAGATGATAGCTTTAGGATGGAACTATGGATATTTATTTGAAGAAATACTATATCCTGAAGTTGTTGAAAATCTTGCTAAATATGGCTATGATGTTGAGATTGATTTAAAAAATAATATTAAAAAGTCCAACATCACAATTTTTTGGTATAAGGCGGAGAAAGGAAGAAAGGGAGAAATATCTTATGTGTATGAAAAAACTCCTTTACTTTTAGTTAAACAACATGCAACAAGCAACAATAATGTAGATTTTATACCTGACAGAATTATCATGGCATATGAGGCACGAAAAGCAACAGGTCAAAAACAATATGAAAATATTACAAAAGCAAGAGAAATTAAGACAAAAGAAGGTATAATGATTTATAAAGTAGCATTATATAATGAAGTAGCAGAAAGATTTGCACGAGAGGGGCACAATGTAGAAATTGTCTTAAAAGATATACCAGGATTATGTGAAAGCAAATTCTACTGGGATAAAGCCCAAATTGGTAAAATCACATATATAGATGAGATGGGACCAAAGACAGAGCCTTTGCCATTAGATAAGAGTAGGGCTCTAATTCAATCTATTTTTGAAAATAGCTGTAAGGACGAACAAGAGTTCTCTGCTGTAATAGAAGATTTAATATATATTATGGAAAGAGAAACCGCATAATAAATAATGGATAAACTAGCTATAAATGTACACGAAATAAAATCTTGATAAATAAAGAGATGACATTAATATTAGTCATCTCTTTTCATCATAAATGCAATAAAATATCCATATTTAAAGCAAGTAAAAAACCAAAAAAAGTAATTGACAAAAAAATACAAATATGTTAGAATATATATCTGTAATCCGCTTGAGCAAGGTACATAAAAATTAATTAAGTTTAATTACCTACAATAAAGGGTTAGCGAGTATACAAATAAGGGAGGTGCATTTTAGATGTACGCAATAATTGAAAGCTGTGGAAAACAATACAAAGTAACAAAAGGAGATGTAGTATTTTTCGAAAAACTAGAAACAGAAGAAGGAAAAAAGGTAACATTTGACAAGATAGTACTAGTATCAGAAGAAGGAAAAGTACAAATCGGAAATCCATATGTAAAAGGTGTAAAAGTAGAAGGAAAAGTAATTTCACATGGTAAAGCAAAGAAAATAATAGTTTTCAAAATGAAAGCAAAGAAAAATTATAGAAGAAAACAAGGACATAGACAACCATACACAAAAGTAGAAATTACAGGAATAAAATTACCAAGCAGCAAAGAAGCAAAAGCTGAAGAAGTAGAAGCATAAAAGAAAATAATAAAAAGAAATAAACAAAATAAGCCGAAAGGAGTTGAGGACATGGCTCATAAGAAAGGTCAAGGTAGCAGTCATAATGGAAGAGACAGTGAATCTAAGAGACTTGGAGTAAAAAGAGCTGATGGACAATTTGTACTTGCAGGAAATATCCTAGTAAGACAAAGAGGAACAAAAGTACATCCAGGAACTAATGTAGGAAAAGGTAGTGATGACACTTTATTTGCTTTAGTAGATGGAACAGTAAAATTTGAAAGAAAAAATAAAGATAAAAAACAAGTAAGTGTATATCCAGCAGAAAATAAATAAATATACCAAAAAAACTAGTCTTGATAATTTAATTATAGGCTAGTTTTTAGTATAAGGAGAAGAAATGAACAACCTATTAGATGAAAAAATAGAACAAAGAGAAGAAACGAAAGAAACAACAAGACAAACCAATAACAAACAAAAAGTAAAATTATTTATATCAATATTAATAGCATTACTATTACTAGAATCTATTGAGTGGTTATATAGAACAACAGGAAACTTAACGATAGAACAAATGATATTTCACTTAAAGGTACCATTACAAGGAACAAATTCAGATATGATATGGCAATATATTGTACAAGTAGTACCATTAGCTATTATAATATCATTTGCAATCATGATAGCTATAAATCACTTTAGAGAAAAAGGAAAAGCCAAAAATGCTGGAAAAATAATTTTGGTAATAAGCATCATATATGTTTCGACAAGAGCGAATGTAATAGGATATGTATTAAATCAAATACAAGCATCAAATTTTATAGAAGAAAATTATGTAAGTATTGAAGAACATAATATAGTATTTGCAGAACAGAAAAACAACTTAATATACATATATTTAGAATCAATGGAATCATCATATACATCAACAGAAAATGGTGGAATGTATAAAGAGGACTATATTAAAGAACTAAGAAAATTAGCACAAGACAATATACATTTTTCAAACACAGAAAAGTTAGGAGGAGCGGTACAACTATCAGGAACAGGGTGGACAATAGCAGGAATGGTTGCGCAGACATCAGGATTACCTTTAAAAATTAGCATAGAACAAAATAGTTATGGGAAGTATGATGAATTTTTACCAGGAGTAAAAACTCTAGGAGAGATATTACAACAAAATGGATATCAAAACTACTTAACGATAGGGTCTGATGCTTCATTTGGAGGAAGAAGTAATTATTTTATGCAACATGGAAATTACAAGATATGGGATGTAAATACTGCGATAGAGCAAGGAAAAATGAAAAAAGAAGATGAAGTATGGTGGGGGTATGATGACAAAGACCTATTTGGATATGCAAAAGAACAATTATTAGAAATATCACAAAATGAACAACCGTTTAATTACACCATACTAACAGCAGATACACACTTTTCAGATGGATATGTATGCCAAAAATGTGATAATAAATTTGATACACAATATGCAAATGTAATATCATGTTCTAGTAAACAAGTAGCAGAATTTGTACAATGGATACAAGAACAGGAATTTTACCAAAATACAACAATAGTTATATCAGGTGACCACTTAACAATGCAAGTGCTATCAGAAGATAATATAGGAAAAGATTATCAAAGAACAATTTATAATGCAATAATAAATCCAGTATCATCATTAGACATAAGTAACATAAACACAAAAAATAGACAATTCTCAACTATAGATATGTTTCCAACTACATTAGCAGCAATTGGAGCAACAATTAAAGACAATAGATTAGCATTAGGAACAGATTTATTCTCTAATAGAGAGACATTAATAGAACAATACGGATATAATACTGTTAATATACAATTTGAAAGAAAATCAAAATTTTATGAACAAAATTTTATATATAATGAACAATAAAAAGGTGGAATGAAATCCACCTTTAAATATTATATAAAAGCTAATAAAAGAAACCAGTAAGCAATTTTATATTTACGATATTCTTCAAAAGAAAAATATTTTTCAAAATCACCAATATCTTCATATTCAGTCTCATCTACTAGTTCAACAGAGTATGAAGTAATATAATTGTATTTAAAATAAAAATTAAATTCTTTATCTTTTAATTCAGAAACCTTAAGACATTTAATACATGCCAAACTATCAGTATCTGTATAAAAGCTAAATTTAATAAATTTATCAGAAATGTTATAAGTATCAGATAATGAGCCTTTAACTTTACCATTTACAAGAGTAGCACTAGCAGTTGTAATATCAACTTGCTCAGGAATAGTACCTTTAACACTCAAATTATCATAACTCGTATTAACACCAAAAAATATCAAGATATTTGATAAAATATAAAATCCAATTAATATTAAAGCATATTTTGCAAATGTTTTAATTCTACTCATAAAAAACATCCTTTCGAAATCCGTTAATCTAACTACTATTATACTATATTTATGTATTTTTGGCAAATATTTTTTAAATTCCTTGCATTTTTATAAAACATGTAGTAAAATAGATGTGTTAAAAATACCTTATACTTAGTAAAAAGACTAAACACCAAACAATCTATTACTCAGTTCAAGGTGAAAAGAAAAATAGGAGGTGTAACTATGACAAAAGAAAGAAAACAAGAAATCATCAATGAATATAAAAGAGATGAAGCAGACACAGGTTCAGCAGAAGTACAAGTAGCTCTTTTAACAGAAAGAATCAATGAATTAACAGAACACTTAAAGATTCATAAAAAAGACAACCATTCAAGAAGAGGTCTATTAAAAATGGTAGGACAAAGAAGAAATATGCTAAGCTACTTAGAAAGAAAAGATGTTGAAAGATATAGAACTTTAATTGAAAAATTAGGATTAAGAAAATAATTAAAACTAATTAAGATTACAATAAGTAGGGCTAGCATTAATGCATGCCCTATTTTAGTAATAAAGAGTAGGTAAAATTTTATATTTTACTATTCAAGAAAATAAAGTAAGTTTGAATTTTAGAAGTAGCTTGTACAAAGCATTATATGAATATAATTTTTTGTAGAGGTTACAATATCATTTAAACTTACAAAAAGAATATAAAGGAGAAAAGATATGTTTAAAATTTATGAAACAGAATTAGCAGGAAGAAAGCTAAGTATAGAAACAGGGAAAATGGCAGGACTAGCAAATGGAAGTGTGTTAGTAAGATATGGAGAAACATGTGTAATAGTAAATGTAACAGCATCGAAAGAGCCAAAAGAGGGAATAGACTTTTTCCCATTATCAGTAGACTATGAAGAAAAACTATATTCAGTAGGAAAGATACCAGGGTCATTCCAAAAAAGAGAAGGAAAACCAAGTGATAAGTCAATATTAGTATCAAGAGCAATAGATAGACCACTAAGACCACTATTTCCAAAAGACTTTAGAAATGATGTTGTAGTAGTAGCGACAGTATTATCAGTAGATTATGACAATTCGCCAGAGGTAGCAGCAATGATAGGAGCATCAGCAGCATTATCAATATCAGATATACCATTTGGGGGACCAACAGCAGCAGTAAATGTAGGAATAGTAGATGGGCAAATAGTAATAAACCCAACAGAAGAACAAAAAGAAAAAAGTGACTTAACATTAACAGTAGCAGGAACAGAAGACAAGATTGCAATGATAGAAGCTGGAGCAAATGAAGTACCTGATGATTTAATGTTAGAAGCAATAAAAAAAGGACATGAAGAAATAAAGAAAATATGCAAATTTATAGCAAAAATAAAAGAAGAAATAGGAAAACCAAAATTCGAATACAAATCATTTGAAGTAGACCACGACTTATTAGAATATTTAGAAGAAACATTTAAAGAAGATATGAAAAAAGCAGTACAAGAAGTAGACAAAGACACAAGAGACAACAATGTATCAGAATTATCTGATAAGATAATAGTTGCAGTTACAGAAAAATATGGTGAAGAATATGCAGAAGAAAATGCACAAAGTATAGGAGATGCAATATATAAGCTAGAAAAAAAATGTGTAAGAGAAATGATATTTGTAGAACACAAAAGAGTAGATGGAAGAGCACTAGATGAAATAAGACCATTATCATGTGAAGTAGGGTTATTGCCAAGAGTACATGGAAGTGCATTATTCACAAGAGGACAAACACAAGTATTATCAGTTGCAACTTTAGGAATGGTAAGTGAAGAACAAGAATTAGATGGAATAGATACAGAAACATCAAAAAGATATATGCACCATTACAACTTCCCAAGCTACAGTGTAGGAGAAGCAAGACCATCAAGAGGACCAGGAAGAAGAGAAATAGGACATGGAGCATTAGCAGAAAAAGCATTAGTAGCAGTATTACCATCAAAAGAAGAATTCCCTTATGCAATAAGAGTTGTATCAGAAGTATTATCATCAAATGGTTCAACATCACAAGCAAGTATATGTGGAAGTACACTAGCACTTATGGATGCAGGAGTTCCAATAAAAAGACCAGTAGCAGGAATATCAACAGGATTAGTATCAAATCCAGATGATATAGATGATTATGTAATGCTTACAGATATTCAAGGATTAGAAGATTTCTTTGGAGATATGGACTTTAAAGTTGGAGGAACTGAAAAAGGAATAACAGCAATACAAGTAGATATTAAAGTAGAAGGATTAACATATAAAATAATTGAAGAAGCATTTACAAGAACAAGAAAAGCACGTCAATATATATTAGATGAAATAATGTTAAAACAAATAGAAAAACCAAGAGAAGAAATATCAAAATATGCACCAAAAATAATAACGACAAAAATAAAGACAGAAAAAATAAAAGATGTAATAGGTACAGGAGGAAAAACAATTAATAAAATAATTGAAGAGACAGGTGTAAAAATTGATATAGAAGAAGATGGACAAGTATTTATATATTCAACTGACAATGAAAAAGCAAATAAAGCATTAGAAATGATAGAAGATATAGTAAGAGAAATCGAAGTTGGGGGAATTTATTATGGAACAGTAACAAAAATAATGGCATTTGGAGCATTTGTTGATGTTGGATGTGGTAAAGAAGGATTATTACACATTTCTAAGATTTCAAATGAAAGAATTAAAAATGTAGAGGATGTCCTAAAAATAGGTGATAAAGTAACCGTTAAGGTTTATGAGATAGATGACCAAGGAAGAGTTAATCTTACAATGAAAGACCTAGCAGAAAATAAGGAAGATTAAGCTTTAAATGAAAGATTTATAGATAAATGAGCATAAGAGTAATATAGTATATAAATAAAAAGTAGCTAATTTCCCAGTCAGCGAGAATTCCCGCTCACTGGGAATTAGCTGTTTATCAAAAAATATATAACAATTAATCAAAGTTATGGTTCAGATTAAAATTATATAATCCTGTTAATCATGATACAACTCAAAAAATATGATATACTGTAAATTGTTTGTGAATTACATTGACAAATATAATTGAAAAAAGTACAATATATCAATATTAAATTAGTTAAAATAATAAAAAACACATAAAAAAAGAACAAAAATAAAATATGCCAATAATATAAACAAAGATAGGAGGAGCAAAAATGTTAAAACTATTAAAAAGATTAGGAAAAAAAGAAGTAATATATGTATGTATATGTATAATATTTGTAGTAGCACAAGTATGGTTAGAACTTTCTATACCAGACTATATGTCAGAAATAACAAAATTAGTACAAACAGAAGGAAGTAAAATGTCAGAAATACTAGAACAAGGGGCATACATGTTAGCATGTGCACTAGGAAGTTTAATAAGTTCAGTAATAGTAGGATATTTTGCAGCAAACATAGCAGCAGCATTTTCTAGAGATTTAAGAAAAGATGTATTCAGAAAAGTTGAAGATTTTGGAATGGAAGAAGTTAAAAGTTTTTCAACAAGTAGTTTAATAACAAGAACAACTAATGACATAATGCAAGTACAAATGCTAATAGCAATAGGGCTACAAGTATTACTAAGAGCACCAATAATGGCAATATGGGCAATATCTAAAATTGCAGGAAAAGCATATTGGCAATGGAGTACAATAACAGTTGTTGCAGTAGGGGTATTACTAACAATGATAGGAGTATTAGTAACATTAGTATTACCAAGGTTTAAAAAAGTACAAAGATTAACAGACAATTTAAACAAAGTAACAAGAGAAAATCTAACAGGAATAAGAGTAATAAGAGCTTACAATGCAGAACAATATCAAAAAGAAAAATTTGAAAAAGCAAACGAAGAATTAAAAGATACACAATTATTTAACCAAAGGATATTAGCAATAATGAATCCAGTAATGACATCAATAATGTCAGGGGTAACATTAGCAATATACTTTAGTGGAGCATATATAATAGATTCTGCGCAAATATTAGATAAATTAACAATATTCAGTGATATGGTAGTATTTTCATCATATACAATACAAGTAGTAATGTCATTTATGATGTTAAGTATGATATTTATAATATATCCAAGAGCAAGTGTATCAGCACAAAGAATACTAGAAGTATTAATGACAAAAGTACAAATAAAAGATGGAAAAAGAGAAAAAAGTAATAAAGAAGAAAACAATAGCAAAACAGAAAAAGGAACAGTAGAATTCAAAAATGTATCATTCAAATATCCAGATGCAGAAGAATATATGTTAGAAAATATATCATTCAAAGTAAATCAAGGAGAGACTATTGCATTTATAGGCTCAACAGGCTCAGGGAAATCAACACTAATAAATTTAGTACCAAGATTTTATGATGCAACTGAAGGAGAAGTATTAGTAGATGGAATAAATGTAAAAGAATACAGGCTAGAAGAATTAAATAACAAATTAGGGTATGTACCACAAAAAGCTGTAATGTTTAGTAATACTGTAGCAGAGAATGTGGCATATGGAGATAATGGAAGAGAAAAGCCAAGTGAAGAAAAAATAAAACAAGCGATAGAAATAGCACAAGGAAAAGAATTTGTAGAGAAAATGGAAAGAAAATACAATTCACATATAGCACAAGGAGGAACAAATATATCAGGAGGACAAAAACAAAGACTAGCAATAGCTAGAGCGATAGCAAGAGAGCCAGAAATATATATATTTGATGATTCATTTAGTGCATTAGACTACAAAACAGATTATGTATTAAGAAAAGAACTAAAACAGTACACAAAAAATGTAACAAACATGATAGTAGCACAAAGAATAGGAACTATAAAAGATGCAGACAAGATAGTAGTTTTAGATGAAGGAAAAATGGTAGGATATGGAACACATAAAGAATTATTAAAGAACTGTGAAGTATACAAAGAAATAGCATATTCACAATTAAGTAAGGAGGAATTAGAAAATGGATAATGAAAATAACACAAATTCTAAACCTCAAAATAGTAGAAATATAAATAGACCAATGAGAGGACCAATGGCAGGACCGCCAGTTGGAGAAAAGTCAAAAGATTTCAAAAAATCAATGAAACAACTAATAAAATATTGCAAACCATATTTAATAGCAATGATAGTAGCAATAATATTTGCAATAATCAGTTCAATATGTTCAATAATAGGCCCAGATTATTTAAGTAAAATAACAAATGAGATAACAGATGGATTAATGACAAAAATAAATTTAGATAATATAAAAAAAATAGCATACTTCTTGATAGGATTATATTCAGCTAGTGCAATATTAGGATATGCACAAGGCTTTATAATGACAACAATAACTAACAAATTTTCGAAAAAATTACGTGCAGAAATATCAACAAAAATAAATAATTTACCATTAAGATATTTTGATAAACATAGTTATGGCGACATATTATCGAGAGTAACAAATGATGTAGATACTATAAGCCAAACAATGAACAACAGCATAGGAATGTTAGTAAGTTCATTAGCACTATTTTTAGGGTCACTAGTAATGATGTTTGCAACAAATTGGCAAATGGCATTAACAGCAGTAATATCAACAATAATAGGATTTGCGTTAATGCTTGTAATACTATCTAAATCACAGAAATATTTTATAGAACAACAAAATGAATTAGGAAATATAAATGGACATATAGAAGAAATATATTCAGGTTTAAATGTTGTAAAAGCATACAATGGAATACAACTATCAAATGAAAAATTTGATAAGATAAATGACAAATTATATGAAAGTGCAAAAAAGAGTCAATTCTTATCAGGGCTAATGCAACCAATAATGGGATTTATAGGGAATTTTGGATATGTAGCAGTATGTATAGTAGGAGCACTTCTTACAATGAATGGAATAATAGAATTTGGAACAATAGTTGCATTTATGATATATATTAGACTATTTACAAATCCATTAAGTCAAATAGCACAATCAATGACACAATTACAATCAACAGCAGCAGCAAGTGAGAGAGTATTTGAATTCTTAGAAGAGGAAGAGATGAAAGATGAAAGTGAAAAAACTAAGAAATTAGATATAAAAAATGTCAAAGGTAATATTGATTTTGAACATATAAAATTCAGTTATCAAAATGAAGATGGAGAAAAAGAAGTAATTAAAGATTTTAGTGCAAAAGCAAAATCAGGACAAAAGATTGCAATAGTAGGTCCAACAGGAGCAGGTAAAACAACAATGGTAAATCTTTTAATGAAATTTTATGAAATAAATGGAGGAGACATTAAAATAGATGGAGTTTCAACAAAAGATTTAACAAGAGAAAATATACATGATTTATTTATAATGGTACTACAAGATACATGGTTATTTAGTGGAACAATAAAAGAAAATATTGTATATAACAAAGAAAATGTAACTGATGAACAAGTTATAAATGCTTGTAAAACAGTAGGGCTTGACCATTACATACGAAGCCTACCAAAAGGATATGATACAATTTTAAGTGATGCAGATAATATGTCTGCTGGTCAAAAACAATTAATGACAATTGCAAGAGGAATGATTAAAGATGCGCCATTCTTAATATTAGATGAAGCGACATCTTCTGTTGATACAAGAACAGAGGAGTTAGTTCAAAAGGCAATGGACAAATTAACAGAAGGAAGAACTTCTTTTATAATAGCACATAGATTATCAACAATTAAAAATGCAGATTTAATTTTGGTTATGAATGATGGAAATATTATAGAGCAGGGAAGTCATGATGAATTAATTGAACAAAATGGATTTTATGCTGATTTATATAATTCTCAATTTGAGACAATAGAATAAGAATAAAGAATAGAAATGAAAGTTGATTAGCAATTTTAGTTTCTATTCTTTTGGCTTTAATAGATTAAATATTAATTATACTATAGTTAACAATTCATTTTTTTCATTAAAGTATTGTAAAATATGTTACGAAAATATATAATAAGAGTATAAAAGAGGATGAGGTATGGAAAATATAATATTAATAATTCCATCATATAAGCCAAATAGACAAATAATGATGGAATTTATGGAAGATGTAAAAGAAGAATTTAGAAATATTATAGTAGTAGATGATGGAAGCGGAAAAGAGTATGCAGATTTTTTCCAAGAAATAGAAAAAAAAGGAATAACATTATTAAAACATAATGTAAATTTAGGAAAAGGAAGAGCAATAAAAACAGCATTTAACTATGCATTAAATGAATATGAGCATATGATAGGAGTAGTAACAGCAGATTGTGATGGGCAACATCATATAAAGGATATAATAAAATGTGCAAATAAGTTAAAGGAAAATCTAAATAAATTAGTAATAGGCAGTAGAGATTTTAATGAAAGTCATGTACCATTAAGAAGTAGATTTGGAAATAAAATGACAATAGCTATATTAGGAGCATTTGTAGGATTAAAAGTAACTGATACACAATCTGGATTAAGAGGATATGGAAAAGATATAATGAAGAGATTCTTAAATATTTCAGGCGAAAGATATGAATATGAAACAAATACTCTAATAGACTGTAAAGAAAGTAATATACAAATAGAAGAAGTACCAATATCTACAATATATATAAAAAATAATTCAACAAGCCATTTTAATCCAATAAAAGATTCAATTATAATATATAAGATATTTATTAAATACATAATAGCATCATTAAGTTCATTTATACTAGATATATTAATATTTTGGATGTTGATTAAAATATTTCCTCAATTCAAAGTTGGAATTATAACTGAAATTGTAGTAGTAATAATTATAGCAAGAATATTATCTTCAACATATAACTTTTTTATAAATGCAAAAATGGTATTTAAGAATGCAAATAGAACTTCAATAATTAAATATTTTATATTGGTAGTACTTCAAATGTTAATATCAGCATTTACAGTATCAGAAATATTCTTATTTACGCATATTAGTTCGACAGTTATAAAAGTTATAGTTGATGCTGTTATATTTATTATAAATTTTATTATTCAAAGGGAATGGGTATTTAAAAATGACAAATAAATTGAAAATGTTAGCAATAAAGGTGACCCTTAAACTACAGAAAATCTTACATCAAAAACAATTACCTTCTGGAAAGAAGAATTATAAATATTGTAGTTTAAAAGAAATATTTAGATATTTAAATCAAAGAGATATTGCAATACAGTTATATGAAAAAGATGAAGAAAATAAAGATTTTATATTTGAACTTGTATCAATATTAGGAGAGTATGGAAAAAATATAGAATTAGTAGAATATGAAAAGATATTCAATAATGATGATATGCGAGAAATTGAAAAAAGAAATTCAAATACAGAAGTGAATCTAAGATATATGATAAAGTCATATGTTGTAGGTGGTAAGTTAGAATATGATATAAAAGATTATTGCAAAGTATTAGAAAAAATAGAATATTTGACTAGAGTAACAAAGGCAAATTTTAATAATAAAGAAGAACAAGCAGCATTTGTCATTATGCAATTAGCGGATTATATTTTGTATGATGCAAAACATAAAGAAAAGAGTGAAGAAGAGCTTAGAGAAATATCAAGTTTGACGGATGCCATATTAAATAGAAATACAGTATGTATGGGATATTCTATGGCTTGTGAGCATTGCTTATCAGATTTAGATATAGAATGTAATATTATATCAGGAGAAGCTTATGCAAGACAACCAGAAAACATACATTTTTGGGAAGGCAATCACGCTTGGAATCAAGTTAAATTAGACGATGAATGGTATAATTTAGATGTTACTTGGATTTCAACAATTAAAGATGAAGAAAAGAAAATGAAAAATTTTTTAGTGGATGACGAATCTTTTTTAAAGGAGCATACTAATACAGGAGCATATGTTGTGCATAAATGTGATAAGACACATAGAAGGCAAAGGGAAATGTATAACAAAGTTAAGAATATAAAAAATGTATTAAAGGCATATGATAATGGAAATAGAAGTACTATTTTACAATATGATGTTCCAGATAGTACTGATTATAGTATATTAGAAGAAAATAGAGAAACAACAATAGAAAATGATAATAATAAAGAACAATATGAATAGAACATAGTTGCAACGATTTTCAAGACAATTTAAGATTACTATATATATATTCAATTAAAAATTTAGCTAATTTTCAAGAGTGCGGTGATTACCGCCTTCTTGAAAATTAGCTAAATTATTTGAATATAAATATACTCAAGGATGAGGTTTACTTTCAAAAGAAAATCTAATATTTGTTTATTAATAAGGTTAATCTAGTTGTTAAGTATTGGCGATTAGAAAAGAGCAAAGAACAACTATAAGATTGAACCCAAAACTAAAATTCCTAAGTTATCAGAATAAATTTTATCAAATTGCGAAATAGGCAAAGGATTTGTTCCAAAACCAACTTCAACAGTATAACCAGGTTTATTATAATCTTGAATAAACCAATCCTTAAATCCAGCAAAACTAGAATTATAAGGAGTAGATTCTAAACTATAACCACTGGCATGACTAAATTGTTCTCCAATATATCTAGCACGTGGAGGATTGAAGTTTTGAAATTGCCAATAAATTACTTCTCCTTGAGAATGATAAGATATAACTAAACTAAAATTATGTGATAAAGTAAAATTATATATTGCTAAAGATTCTGGTTCTGTTAAAGGGCCATATCCTACAAAATCACGTGGTGCAGGATTTGTAAATCCTTGTGCAAATTTTATTTCTTTTGCATTTTCCCATCCTGCTGGAAATTGAAGATTTAAATCTACACCTGTGAGGTTGATTAACTTCCATATAAGAAAAATATAATTAGAAAAGATAAAAATATTTACAGTAGCAAGGTATCTTTTTACAAAAAGGGAAAAGTATGATAAAATATAAAAGTAAGATGTTATACAAGGAGAATTTATATAAAAAATGAAAAAAGTAAAAAACGAATCTATAAAAAATGTGTTAAAAAAATTATATAAAATATTAACTAAAAAACAAAAAGTATCGTTTATCATCATTGTGTTTATTATGATTGTTTCTGCTGGCTTAACACAAATAACTCCTAAGGCAATTGGATGGTTGACAGATGATATATTAACTAAAAGTGAAATATCATTTTCAAAAGTTATACCATTTTTAATCTTAATATTAGTAGTAAATGTTGCAAACGAAGTTATTAAGATAGTTCGAAGAGTTATGGTAGAAGATACTGCAACAAGAACAGAAAAACAAGCAAGAGGAATGGTAATAAGTTCTTTACTTATGGCACCGCTATCATATTTTAAAGAAAATATGACTGGAAATATACACGGAAGAATGAATAGATGTTTAGAGGGAACGGTAAAATTAGAAAAATTGTTATTTATGGATTTTGCGCCAGCAGTATTTAACAGTATTGCTGCAATTATAACAATATTTATAACTTTGCCATTTGTATTAGCTTTACCAATGATGCTTGTAATACCAATTGGAATATTCATAGTATTCAAACAAATAAATAGTCAAAAGGGTATAAGAGTGGAACTTTTAGAAAGTAAATCACAAATGGATGGAACTATTGTTGAATTAATAAATGGTATAGAAGTTATAAGAATCAGTGATAGTGTCGATTTTGAGACTAAAAGATTTGATAATAAATCGGAGTTTTTAAGAAAAAAGGAAATGAAACATCATAAAGCAATGGCGTTATATGACTGCTTAAAATTTGTTAATCAAGCATTTTTTACAGTATTAATAATTGGAATTTCAACATATTTAGCAACGAAAAATATAATATCTGTAGGAGCAGTATTAACAGCATATTTATGTTTTAATCAATTAATAAAACCATTAGAAGAATTACATAGAATATTTGATGAACTATCTGAATGTACAGTACTTGCCACAGATTTCTTTAAAATGGTGGAAATACCTAATGATTTTTCATATAGTGAAATATCATATAAAAAGGAAGAAATTAATATAACGCCAATTATAGATATACAAGATTTAATGTTTTATTATAATGAAGACAAAGATAAAGTAATATTAGACAAATTTAATTTATCTATAAATGAAGGAAGTTTCTTAGGAATAGCAGGACCGAGCGGATGTGGAAAGTCATCACTTATTAAAGCAATATGTAAATTAGAAAAAGGATATGGAAATATAATAATAGATTCTAAAAATATAAACACTTTAAATAGAAAAAATATATCTGAAATAATTGCTTTAGTTCCACAAAGTCCATTTTTAATAGCAGGAACAATATATGAGAATATATGTTATGGAATTGATAGAGATGTTTCAATAGATGAAGTTATTGAAGCTTCAAAGAAAGCATATATCTATGACTATATAAGTGAGCTACCAGATAAGTTTAATTCCATCATATCAGAAGGTGGAAATAACTTATCAGGAGGTCAAAGACAAAGAATAGCAATTGCAAGAATATTTTTAAGAAAGCCTAAAATTTTAATATTAGATGAGGCAACATCAGCATTAGATAATACATCAGAAAAATATATTCAAACAGAAATAGAAAAATTACAAAGAGAAAATAATACTACTATCATATCAATTGCACATAGATTAACTACATTAAAAAATTGTGATGAAATTATAGTTTTGAATAAAGGGATAATAGAAGAAAAAGGAAAATATGACGAACTTATTGAAAAAGGTGGAATATTTAGTGATATGTACTATGGAAAGTTAAAATAAAAATACTGTTTGACATGTGGCATATTTTGTGGTATTATGAATATAATAATTAAGAACATCATTGTTTTTAATAAATGTGTTTGTCGCCGCCCCTTTGGCGAGGTATAAATGAGAGAGTGAATAAATGTGTTTGTCGCTGCCTCTTTAGCGGGGTATAAATGAGAGAGTGAATAAATTTTAATGGGGCTTACCAAAAAAGGTAAGCCTTAACTTATATAAGGAGCAAAAAATATGCAAATAGAGGTTGGTTGTTTTTATTTTGTAAAAGATGATTTCTTTGATATTATAAATGATCCAGAATTAATGAAAAATAAGGAAAATGGAATTAAAAGACCATGTTATTTTTGTTTTAAAAGTAAAGAAAATGACAAAATTATATGGTTTGTTCCAGTTAGTACTAAAGTTGATAAATATAAAAAGATATATGAAAATAAAATTCAAAAACAAATAAAATTAGGAAAAAATCCATCCATAGATACAATAGTTTTTGGATATGTTGCAAATACATATAGCACATTTCTAATACAAAATATGTTTCCAGTAACAGAGGAGTATATAGAAAGCCAATATATAAAAAATAAAGTTGCAATTACTTTATCAAATAAGTTACAAAATGAAATAATAAGTAAAGCAAATAAAGTATTAAATTTATATAATCATGGTATGAAAAATATTATTTTTCCTGATATTGATAACATATTAAAACAATTATTATCATAAAATACATAGATTAAAAACTATGAATTAAATCATAGTTTTTTTCGTAAATATGAATAAAAAATATTCTCCCAGAGGGCTAAAAAGGTATTAGGAGATTT
>JAAWFD010000035.1 GCA_022794615.1 Clostridia bacterium | reverse complement strand
AAGGAGGAAAAATGTTTAAATTAGTATCAAATTATAAGCCAACAGGAGACCAACCACAAGCAATAGAATATTTAAGCAAAGGAATAAAAGAGGGAAAGAAATTCCAGACGTTACTTGGGGTTACAGGCTCACGGAAAAACATTCACAATGGCAAATATAATAGAAAAAGTGCAAAAACCAACACTAGTATTAGCACACAATAAAACACTAGCAGGACAACTATATTCGGAATTCAAGGAGTTTTTTCCAGAAAACAGAGTAGAGTATTTTGTTAGTTATTATGATTAACACCAAGGATGGCTTTATTTAGCCACTTTTAGTCCCTTTTAGTTTTATTTAGTTTAATAAAAAAAGACTAAATAAGCCTAAAAAAACTAAATAAAACTAACAAACAAAAATAGTTTGTGACCGAATTCGTGTAAAATTCGTGTAAACTTATTTTTAATGAATGAGTATGAAAAAGTATTTTAAAAATAGTAGAAATTTGATATAATGTAAACTAAAAAGAAAGGTGTATAAAATATTGACTAATGAATTAAATTTGTTTGATGAAAATATAAATCCGATATTTGAAGAAATTAGAGATTTAGTAAATAGTAGTAGAAATAGAGTATATAGTGCAGTGAATACAGAAATGTTGAATTTGTATTGGAATATTGGAAAAATTATCATGGAAATTCAACATGGAGATGAAAGGGCAACATACGGTAATGCAGTCTTAGAAAAATTATCAGAAAAACTTACAAATGAATTTGGAAAGGGATTTTCTGAAAGAAATTTAGAGCGAATGCGTAAGTTCTATATATGTTTTCCAATTTCGACAACAGTGTCGTCGGAATTAAGTTGGTCTCATTATTTAGAATTAATGAAAATTGATGAAGGACCGAAAAGAAACTTTTATTTAAAAGAAACAATAAATTCAAGATGGAGTGTTAGGGAATTACAAAGACAAAAAAATTCATTATTGTACGAAAGATTAGTTTTATCAAAAGATAAAGAAAAAGTACTGGAACTAGCTGAAAAAGGACAAGTACTAAGAACAGGAAAAGATTTAGTAAAAGACCCTTTTGTACTTGAATTTTTGGACATAAAAGAAAATACAAAATATTTAGAATCGGATTTAGAAAAGAATATACTTGAACATTTAAAAGAATTTTTATTAGAACTTGGAAAAGGGTTTATGTTTGTTGGAAGTCAGGTTAGAATCACAATGGAAGAAGAGCATTTTTATCCAGATTTAGTATTCTATAATAGACTGCTTAGGTGTTTTATAATTATTGATTTAAAGATTGGAAAAATTACTCATCAAGATATAGGACAAATGCAAATGTATGTTAATTATTATGATAGAGATATAAAAAGTAATGACGAAAATAAAACAGTTGGTATATTATTGAGTACAGAGAAAAACGAAACGGTAGTAAAATACACATTACCAGAAAATAATGATAATATATTTTCATCAGAATATAAACTACATTTACCAACCGAACAAGAATTAATAGAAGCAGTGGAAGAAGAGAAGAAAATTTTAGAGTTAAATGAAAACAATTAAAGGAGGAAACTTTTATGGATTATGAATATATTTTTTTTGATTTTGATGGGACACTAGTTAATACTGTAGAAGGAACAGCAAAATCAGCCCAATATGCACTTAATCAATTATCTATAAATACAGATAATATAGACAATTTAGGAAGAATCTTTTGTGGTCCACCACTAAAAGAATCTTTTTCAAAATTTTTAACAGATGAAAATGATATAAAAAGAGCAATTGAGCTATATAAAAAATATCAAGCAGAAAATACAATTGAGCTTTCTAAAATATATAATGGAATAAAAGAATTATTAGAAAGATTAAAAGAAAAAGGAAAAAGCCTAAATGTTGTTACTTTAAAATCAAAGGAAACTACAATAAAGATTTTAGAATTTTTAGGTATATATCAATATTTTGACAATATTATAGGCATGTGTAATGAGTTTCCAAATCAAAATAAAAAAGAAATGTTAAAATATGTAACACAAAAAATTGATTCTAATAAAGCAATAATGATAGGTGATAGAAAAAGTGATATTGAGGCAGGAAATTATTGCAAGATAGATACAATAGCTGTTTTATATGGCATGGATTCTTTTGAAGTATTATCAACAGTAAATCCTACTTATTTTGCAAAAGATGCAAATGAAATATATAAGGTTATATGCCAAGAAAAATAAAAGCGTAATATATCAGAAATAAAATATAAAGTTTGTGACCCAATTTGTGTAATTGCTATTTATGTTTACAAAAAAACAAAAAAAGCGAACAAATTACACGAATTTTTGGTTAATAGATGTCATTTTTGTCGGTCACAGCCACTGCATACTGATGCTGTAACAGGCAAAGCCTTAACAGAATCAGCAAAAGGAGGAAAAATGTTTAAATTAGTATCAAATTATAAGCCAACAGGAGACCAACCACAAGCAATAGAATATTTAAGCAAAGGAATAAAAGAGGGAAAGA
>JAAWFD010000030.1 GCA_022794615.1 Clostridia bacterium | reverse complement strand
TGTCTGTTCTATTTAAATTACTTTCTGTTATTTGCACTTTACTTGCTACTGTTAATTTACCTGTTACTACTTTTTCTACATCATTTACTATGAATGTTGCTGTACTATTTAATTGCTCTCCATTTTCATCTTCTTTTACTAATACTAAATCATATTCTCCTACTTTTTGTTTTTTATGTACTTCTATTATTGGTTGTTCTTGATTTCCATATGTTGTGGCCGTCCATAATTTTACTGTTTTATTTTTTAGATTGTATGTTCCTCCTGCTTTTGCTACTTCTTTTGTTGCGGCATCTATTAAGTAATTATATAGTATAGTCGCAAATTCATTTCTTGCTGGTCCCTCTCCTGTTGTTCTATTTAATGAACTTAATTCCGAATAATTTGTTCCATTTGTTGTGTATTTTAGCCAAGATGCGTTATTTCCTAATTTATTATATACTCCATAAGTTGATGGATTTACTTTGTAGTTTGTGTAATACCACACTACTGCTTGCTGTACAGCTACTATATCATCATCTGTTAGTGTATAGATATATTCGTTTCCACTAGATAAGTCTGTATAATCATATCCTGGCGTTAGGTCTGGATTGTAGTAATATAACTTATACTCTGAATCTTCATATAACTCTATCCCTATTGATTTTAAGAATTCTTCTTTATTTTCTTCTTGTGGAATATACATATGGTCTATTACCCATAATATTTCATTATAATATCCATCTACCGCATTTTCGCTAAATATTGATTGGTCATATGTTAATACTGCATTTGGTTGCTTTAAATTCTCCCATGTATATCCAAAACCTGCTTTTATACAATATAAATTAGATGTTACTACAGAATTGCTACTTGCTGAGGCTGTCGCATATGATTTTATATTCCATATGTATTTTCCTTCTGTTCCACTTGATGTCATATCTATCCCATATCCTATGCCATTTCCTACTGCAGATAATCCCAGATGTAAGTTATCTCCATCGTTACTGTTTATCGTTATTGCATCAGTTACAATTTTTAGCCCTTCTAAATTATTAATTACTATTATTGCTAATAGTAAAGTTGCTATCAATTTTTGTATTAATTTTTGTAATTTCATTTTCGTTTCTCCTTATTAATATATATTTTATTATCTCTTTATTATAAGAGTCTTTTTATCTCGGATTCCATTGTAAAATTGGTTTCTTTACAATATTACTCAAATATTACAATCACATTACAATTATATTACATTTTTATTACATTTTCAAGTATTTATATGTTTTTTTTGCAACTTTTTATGTTACGGCTTACTGATATTCATGTATCGCCTATTTAATTTTTAATATATAAAAAATATTAAGATTTATAAAGTTTTAAATCCTATAATTCCATTGTATAAATGTATTTTTATAAAAACTTCACATTAAATATTAAAAGTGTGTCAAAAAACACGTCCCCCTGACATATAATTGTACAGGTGACTATTATGTTTTTTTCTAAAAAAATTATTTGTTTTATTGTTTTATTATCTCTTATAGCTATATTACCAACATGTTGTTTTGCTGATGATTACATCGAACCTATAGATGATTTTGTAGATGTTAATTCTATTGTAACTTCTTCTTCTGTATCTTCTTTGCCAAATATTAACTCTAGGTCTGCAGTTGTTATAGAACGTTCGACTGGTGCAATTTTATTCGGTAAAAATGAGCTTGATGTTAGAAAAATGGCTTCTACTACTAAGATAATGACAGCTATTATTGTTCTAGAAAATGAGCCTAATCTATCAAATACTGTGACTGTATCTAGTAAAGCTGCTAGAATCCATGGTTCTAGGTTAGGTCTTTCCACAAATTGTAAAGTTACTGTGAATGATTTGCTATATGGATTGATGTTGTGCTCTGGTAATGATGCTGCTATAGCTTTAGCAGAACATATTGGTGGTAGTGTAGAAAATTTTGCAAATTTAATGAATCAAAAAGCTGAACTATTGGGATTATCAAATACTAATTTTGTTACTCCTCATGGATTAGATGATGATGAGCATCATACTACTGCATATGAACTTGCTTTGTTAACTAATTATGCCTTGGAAAATGAAACATTTCGTACACTTGTTGGAACTTCGAATTATACTGTTTATATAAATGGTAGTCCTAAAAATATACACTCAACTAATGAATTATTAGGTAATTTAAATGGTGTTTATGGCGTTAAAACAGGCTTTACAAACGGTGCTAATAGATGTTTGGTTTCATCATGTAAACGTGGTGATTTAGATGTTATATGTGTTGTCTTGGGGGCTGATACTAAAAAATTTAGAACTCAAGATAGTGTGAAAATCATTGAGTATGCTTTTAGTAATTTTAAAATGATGAATATTAAAGAGCCAATAATGAATGACTTTCAAATTTGGAAAAATGATAATTTGCACAAATTTAATATCGACAAATGTATAAATTCAAGTGTTGATGTATATTTGTCTGAATTACCTTATGATTACTATCCAGTAAATAAAAATATTGATAATATTTATACTGACTTTACTGCTACCTTTAATTTTGAAGCACCATTTTATAAAGATTGTAAAGTTGGAACTGTTGATATAATTGTTGATAATAAAATTATATTTTCTCTTGATTTTTATAATTTATATACTATAGAAAAAAGAAGTATTAGTGATTATTTTAATATGTTTTTTAGTAACTACATTAATTACTTTGAAGATATTATATAATAAAAAACTTTCTCCCACAAACCTTAATGGTAAGTGGGAGAAAGCCCTACTGCTTCTGCAGTAGCTTACTCTGTGGTTTTTTCTTCGGCGACCGTATCGGTGGGTTTCTCGGCAACTTTTTCACTGTCGTCATCATGGTCATCAACTGCATCGGGGCAATGTCTTACTATATACGCATTTCCCTTTTTGGTATGCACATCATACACGTCCCCCCAGATAACATGAACAGCTGTTACCTCTTCTTCTTCCTGTACTGGCTCCAGCTTGCCCCCATCGTTACTCACCTCAAGGTTTTCCAATATCATCCCCTTAGCCGGCGGATTGCTACATTTCAAAACGCCAATGTTCATTGGCCGTTTTCCCTTAGGCACCTGGAAAAGACCACTGTCAAACTCTCCAGATACACCTTTTAACACATAGTAGGTCTTGTCTGCTTTGACCTGACTACCTATCAGTGTATAAGGTGTTCCCTTTTTAAGAGTATCCGTATCCTCTCCTCTGTAAACCACATTTGCCAATCCTGTCATTCCTTTGTCCTCCTAAATAATTTTTTTGGTGGATGTGACGTTGAAGTCATAAAATATAGACTTTCAAGGTTGATTATACCATATTTTACATGATTTAGCAAGTTTTTAATGATAAATTGTATACATAACTAACTTTCCTGTGCTCTTAGAGTCTTCTTTTATAATTTATAATAACTTCTTTTTTCATATACAAATTAATTCTTTAATAACTTCAAACTTACTTTCCCCTATTCCACTAACATTTTTTATATCTTCTATACTATTGAACTTGCCATTTTCATTACGGTAATTAATAATTTTTAGAGCAGTAGATGTACCAATTCCAGGTAGAGTCTCTAATTCTGTTTGTGTAGCAGTATTTATATTAACAATATTTACTTTGTTTGTAGTATTATTTTTGTTAGAACTTGTCACATTTTCGCCACTTTCCATACTTATATAATCTTCTATATTATCAATAGCTTTATTATCTATTGTTTCATTAATACTTGGAATCTTAATTTTCATTCCGTCTTCTAATGGATATGCTAAATTAACACTACTAATATCAGCCTCCTCTGTGAGTCCTCCTGCTTTTTCTATGGCATCTGCTATTCTACTGTTAGTTGGCAATTCAATAATGCCCCAATTTTTAACTGCTCCAGTTATATGTACTATTATAACTTCCTCATTTGAATTATCTATTTTTTCACTTTTATCAGAGTTTTGTATTTCTTCCTCATATGGGATTAATTCTTTTACATTTTCTGTATTTTCAAATTCCTCATAAGTACTGCTATTGAAAAAATGTATTGCATATGATATTATCCCTAATAAAATACAAATACTTAACAAAATAATTCTATTTTTCTTATTTATTTTCTTCATGAATTCCTCCTTTTTTATTGAAATTTATTCTTAAATAATATATAGTAGACAAGGTAGATTATTTTAATATACATAAACATTAAAATATTATTAGGAGATAGATATGAAATTAAAAAAAGTTATCATTTGTATATTAGTTTTATCGTTATTTCTTATAAATAATTATAGTTACTCATATAATGAAGATAAGCTAAATTTGTATTCTCAAGCAGCAATATTGATGGAGTCTTCTACTGGTAAGATTTTATATTCAAAGGATGCAGAAGTCACAAAGTATCCAGCTAGCACTACAAAAATATTAACTGCTATATTAGTAATAGAAAAATGTAATCTTGAAGATGAAATCTGTGCTAGTTACAGTGCAATAAATTCAATACCATCTGGATATTCAAATGCTTCTATTAAAGTAGGAGAAATTTTAACAGCAGATCAACTATTACAAGTATTTCTTGTTCATTCTGCAAATGAAGCTGGATTTATATTAGCTGAACACTTATCTGGGTCAATTAATGAATTTGCTAAATTAATGAATGAAAAGGCAAAAGAAATTGGATGTAAAAATACTAATTTCACAAATCCAAGTGGTATACATGATACAAATCATTATAGTACAGCATATGATATGTGCTTAATTGCTAGATATTGTATGCAAAATCCAATATTTAGAAATTATGTTTCTATGCCATCGTGTACTATAGCTCCTACTAATAAATCTGAGCAAAGACATTTTTATAATACTAATGAATTATTAAATCCATCAGATAAATATTACAATCCAAATGTCACTGGTATAAAAACAGGATTTACTACACCTGCTAAAAATTGTTTGATTTCTGGATATTATGAAGATGGAATAGAGCTAATTTCTGTTGTTTTAGGTGCTCCTCACAATACTACTAATAATCTTAGTGCAAAATTTATAGATACTACAAATCTATTTAATTTTGGTATGGAAAATTATAAAAAAGTACAAATTGCTGAAAAATCTTCAGTTTTAGATACCATTAATATAAAAAACGCTGAAATAGGTTCTAATCGTTTAGATGTAATACTTGAAAACGAAGTATATGCCATAGTTCCTAGCTCCTTTGATGTAAATACTATATCATCAAATATGAAAATAGCTATAAAAGATGATTTATCTGCACCTATTACTGCAAATGACATAGTTGGTACAGTTACATATACAATTGATGGTACTTCTTATACGCAAAATTTATTGGCTGGTAGTTCAATCAAACCTTCCTCTACTATATTGAATTTATTAAAAATAATACTTGCATTAATACTATTGTATATGGCATATAAATTTATGTATGGTAATTATAAGAATTCTAAACGTTCTTCTAAGAAGAAAAAAAAATTAGTTAGAAAAAAATATAATGAAATTAAATATTAATATTCGTATATATAGCGGTTGTGCAACAACCGCTATATAATACTGTATTATTTGTTATAATTTGTTCCTATTATAATTGTTATATCTGCTGTGCTTGAACTGTTATTACTGTTTTGTATTATTCCTGCATTTAATACTTCTCTTATCTCTTCAGTAATACTTTGTTTCACTTTTGTATTGTTTATGATTGCTGTATTCTTTGTTTCTTTTGTTGTAGTTTTTTTAGATATTGTATAACCTTGCTTCTTTAATATAGTTTCTACTGCTGTTAAAGTGCTATCTACTCCGCTTCCATTTATTAGTTCTATTTTTATTTTTGCATTTTCCTTTATTTTTGTGTCATCCTTTTCTTCGCTTTGTTCATCTCCTTGATTTTCTCCTTTTGTCTCAAATAATTGTTGTACTAATTCTTTTGTTTCTGCTTTATTATATTTATAAAACCATAATCCGTTGATTTTTGCTGGTGTTCCTGGAAGTGTCCCTGTTTGTATATTTTCTACATTAAATTCTAATGCATATGGTATATAGTCTTTTGCAACTGATAAGTCTACATTCGTTTTTACATATTTATATGCTATATCCATTATCTCACCAATTTTTGTGATGTTTTTTAATTGTATTGTTTGTTTTATTACTTGTGTTATGAATTCTCTTTGTGTTCTCATTCTTCCTAAGTCATTATCTCCATATGATGCAGGATATGATGTTCCATTATTATTATGTCTGAATCTTACTAAATTTTCTGATTTTTCTCCATTTAGTTTTTGTAGTCCTGCTTTTAAGTGTATGTGTAAATTTTGGCTTGAGTCATCATAGTCCATATTTATAGGTACGTTGAATTCTACTCCTCCTATTGTGTCTACTAACTTTATTAATGCTTCTGTATCTACAACTACATAGTATTCTATCTCTAATCCTGTTATATCATTTACTGTTGATAAAATCTTATCTATATTTGTTTGATATAATGCGTTTATTTTGTTATATGATGTCGCTGAACTCTCGTTTTTTCCTACAAATGTATCTCTTGGTATTGATAACATTGATGCTGTTTGTGTTTTAGGGTCATATGATGCTACTATTATTGTATCTGTTAATACTGCTGATGTATCTGTGCTTACTCCTAATACTAATACTTTGAACTCTTCCATGGTTTTAACTGTATCTTGGTCGTGTCCTAATGCTGTTTGTATCATTCCTGTTATCCCCCATCCATTTTTCCATGTACTATATGCTACAAATGCTCCTATTACTATCGCTATTAGCAATAGTAATATTAAAAATGCTTTTAGTACTTTGTGTTTCTTCTTTTGTCTCTTATTTTTTCCCCTTTTATCTATTCTTTCCCTTTTATTTATATTTTCTACTTTTTCTTTTGCCACTTTTTTCACTCCTATTATTTTAATAAATTCGGTATTAGTATAACAAATCTTTTTACAAATATCAATATTTTTTGACTAAAAAGAATAATTAAAATCTTATATACTTTTGATTATTTATTTTCTAAATACAGAAACTAGTATAAGCATTTATTACTTATACTAGTTTTCTTAATTACATTAATATATATTATTTTTTATACTTTTTATATATTATCGTACCCCTTATTGCAAATACTATTAATGTTGCTGTTACTACAATCATTACTACAAATACAATTGTTGTGATTTGCTGTTTTGGCATACCTGCATTTGGTATTCCTCCATTTATTGTTGTTGAGTCTTCTATTCCTTCTCCATTGTCTCCTGGTATATTTGTGTCTGGTGCTTTTACTTTTTGATAATAATATATTACTTCTTGTTCTTCTGTTACTATTCCTTCTGTTTGTCCTACTACTTTGGCGAACTCATATCCTTCAATTTCTCTCTTCTCTGTCTTATATTCTTCTCCTTTGTAGTCTTCTATTATTTCTTCTTCACTTATTCTGTCTTTTGTTTCTATATCTATATATTTTACTGTTATTCTTATCTTTGCTTCTTTCTTATAATAATAGATTACTGTGATAGCCTCTACTTCCATTATTCCTTCATCGTCTTCTGGATATCTTTCTTCTACTAACTTGTATCTTTCGAACTGTTTTGGCTCTGTTTTGTATTCATCGCCTTCATTTCCTTCGTATACTTCGTTGTATAGTATTTCTCCTGTGTCTATATCTATGTGTTTTTCTATTATTCCTTTTGATACATGTATATAATAATATTTTACTACTATTTCTTCTTCTGTCATTCTAATTGTTTTTTCTTCGGGCTCTTCTACTAATACATAGTTTTCAAAATCTCTTGCCTCTAATTCTATTTCTTTTCCTACATATCCTTCTTCTTTTTCTTCCTCTATTATTTCATCTGTTGTTTTGTCTATGTATTGTATTTTTACTTGTGCTTTTGTTTTGTAATATATTTTTATTATATTCATATCTTCTTCTGCTACTATTGTTAATGGTATTCCTTTTTCTTCTGCTACTGCAAATCCTTCTACTGCTTTATCTTCATAGCTGTCTATTATTTCTTTGTATGTTGCTGTTCCTTCTACTGTCTTACTTTCATCTTTTTCTCCATTGTAGTAGTATTCTACCTTGTATTTTATGTCTGTTCTCTTTTCATAATATATATTTATTACATTTTCCTCTTCTTTTATTCCTATTGTTATTTCTTCTTTGTCTGCTGTTGCTTTTGTATATCCTGGTATGTCTATTTTTTCTGTTTCTGCCTTTATTATTCCTCCATATACTCCTTCTTCTTCTTTTGCTTCATGTATTACCTCATTTGTGTCTTTTTCTAGGTAGTTTATTGTATATTTTATGTCTGAACGTTTTATATAATATATATTTATTATATTTTTGTCTATTTCTACTCCTATTGTTAGTGTCTCTTGTTCTGTACTTTCATCATATGTATGTCCTTCTATTTCTATTGCTATTTCTTTTCCTGTTATTACTTTTCCATATTCTTGGTTTTCTACTACTTCTGGCTCATGTATTTGTTCTCTATTTTCATCTAAGTAGTTTACTGTATAGCTTAAGTCTTTTCTTTTTGTGTAATAGATTTTTATTATGTTTTCTTCATTATTTGCTGTGATTGTTATTCTTTCTTTTTCTGCTTCTGCATTTATGTGTCCTTCTATTTCTATTATTTCTTTGTTTGTTTCTATTACATCTTCAAATGTTTGTTTTTCTACTATTTTTTGTTCCTTTATTTCTTCGTTTGTTTCTCTGTCTAAATATATTACTTTATAGCTTAAATCCTTTCTCTTTGTGTAATAAACTTTTACTATATTTTCTTCTTCGTTTGCTTTCATTGTTATTGGGTTATTTACTGTGCTGTTATAATTGTATCCTGCTATTTCTATCTTTTCTATTTCTTCTGGTATTGTTACTTCATTTTCAAATATTTGGTTTCCTACTACTGTTTGTTCACTTATTTCTTTTTCTGTTTCTTTTTCTAAGTATTTTACTGTATATGTTAAGTCATTTCTTTTTACATAATATAGGTTTATTACATTTTGTTCCTTGTTTACTGCTATTGTAATATTTTCTTTGTCACTACTTTCATAGTAATACCCAGGTATATCTATTGCTTCATCATTTGCTTTTATTATGTCTTCAAATGTTTGCCCTTTTGCTTCTTTTGGCTCATGTATTACTTTGTTTGTTTCTGCTTCTAAGTAATTTATTGTGTACTCTAGGTCTGTTCTCCTGTCATAATAAATTTTCATTATGTTTTTCTGTATATTGTTTGTTTCTTCTGTTATGGTGTTGCTTTCTATCTTGTTTTCTTCTGCTGCTATTGTTAATGGATAATTTTCTGTTCTTCCTAATATATATCCTTCTTTTGGCTCTTCTTGGTATTCTCCTATTATACTTGAATATTCTGCTACTCCTGTTTTTGTTTTGGTTTCATCTTTTATTCCTGCATAATAGTATTCTATTTTATATCCATAGTTGTTTATTTCGTATTCTGCTATTATTTCTCCATTTTCTCTTCCAAATATATATTTTGTTTTTAGTAATGTTCCTTGTGTGCCTACTATTGTTCCTGGTTTTACACTCCATCCTAAAAAGCTATATCCTTCCTTTTCAGCTTGCCCTATATCTACTGTTTTTCCTACTAATCCTGTTATAATTACTGTTCCTGCTTCTAACCCTGGCTTTGTCTCCAGTTCCTTTTGTAGTTTTCCTCCATCTAGGTTTACTGTTAAGTCTGTTGTTATATATATTTGTACATGACCTTCTTCACTTATGTTTCCTGCTACGTCTACTGCTTTCATTCTTATATATTGCCCATTATGTTGTATATCTAATTTTAAATTACCTGCTTCTGTGTATATTGCATTTTCTATGTTAAACTCATTGTCTAAGTTATCCTCTAGTATATAGTAATATCCCTTTTCACCTGTTTTTACTTCTTTTGTTATTTCTTCTGATGTTGCTAATATTATATCATTATTTTCCCTATCACATACTTCTACTAAGAATTTGTATACACTTGCATTATCCTTTGTTGTTTGACTTATGTTTATTTCATCATTCTCATCTATTTCATTTACACTGATTGTAGGTAAGTTTGGAGCTGTTACATCTTTTGCTGTAGTTACTGTTACATTTGTCTCATTTGTTCTTAATACTTCTTGCCATTCTTCATCTGTTTCAGCCTTTTGATATATTTTATATGTTTTGTCACCTTTTCCACCTATTTCAAGATTTAAGTGTACTTCTCCTTTTTTGTCTTCTGTATCTAGGTTTGTTTCTCCTTCTATCTTTATTTGTGGAACTTCTATTTCTACTATTTCACTTGTATTTCCTACTAAGTCTTCTACTAATAGATATATGTATTTTGCTTCATTTATATTTTGTACTATCATTTCTCCTGTTACTGGCATTTCTATACTGTTTTCTTCTGTTATCTCTGGATTTGTAAGTTTTGTGTCACTTGTTGTATATCTATATTTTGATAATCCTGAGTTTTCTTCATTTGCTTCTATTATTATTTTGTTGTTTATTAACTCAGCCTTTGTAATGATTGGTATTTCATTGTCAAATTTGTATTCCCCATAGATTTGGCATGGAATTGCATCTGTCGTTTCTATTATTCCTTCTGCTGTATTTGTATTTCCTACATTATCTGTTATTTTCTTTACGAATAGATAGTATATTCCTGTTTTTCCTTGTCCTATTGTAAATGCTTCTCCATTTGTATAATTTATCCATTCTCCTCCTGACAAAGTTGTATTATTGCTTGATAAATAGTATTGGTAACTATTATTATTATTTAAGTTTGACCCTCCTTCGTCAGTTACTGTTATTGTTACTTCTCTTGTTTTTGCATATTCTCCACTTGTTGGGTTTACTGTTAGTGTTGGTAAAATTTTATCTATCTTTACTGTATATGTATTTGTTGATGTATTTCCCATATAATCTGCTGTTGTTACAGTTATTGTATATACTCCTGTTTCTGTTAAAGTTGTTGCTTCTGTTTGGTTTTCTAATGTTATTGCTCCGCTTACACTATATGTTGTAATTCTGTGTCCTGAATGCTCATCTGTTCCTTCTATTTGATTTATATATACACTTTTATTTGTCCATATGTCATTTGTGTATGTTTCTCCTTGGCTATCTTCTAATTTCATAGTTAATGTTCCAGCTATTGGAGATGTTTTATCTATTTTTACTGTGTTCGTGTTTGTTGATATATTTCCAGCAACATCTTCTGTTGTTATTGTTATTTCGTATGTTCCTGTTTCTGTTAATGTTATTGCTTCTGTTTGGTCTTCTAATGTTATTGCTCCACTTACACTATATATTGTTCTACTATGCCCTGAATGTTCATCTAACCCATCTACTGGTTTTATATATACACTTTGGTTTGTCCATGTGTCGTTTGTGTATGTTTCTCCTTCGCTGTTTTCTAATCTCATTGCTAGAGTTCCTGCTGTTGGATTTTCTTTGTCTATCTTTATTGTATTCGTGTTTGTTGATATGTTTCCCGCATTATCTGTTGTTGTTACTGTTATTTCATATATTCCTGTTTCTGCTAATGTTGTTGCTTCTGTTTGGTTATCTAATGTTGTTGCTCCTCTTATACTATATGTTGTTTTACTATGTCCTGAGTCTTCGTCTGCTCCATTTACTGTTTCTATATATACACTTTGGTTTGTCCATGTGTCGTTTGTATATGTTTCTCCTTCAATACTTTCTAACTTCATATTTATTGTTCCAGCTGTTGGTTCTGTTTTGTCTATTTTTATTGTATATGTATTTGATTCTATATTTTCCATATTGTCTAAAGTTGTTACTGTTATTTTATATATTCCTTCTTCAGTTAGTGTTGTTTGTGTTGTTTGGTTTTCTAATGTTATTGGTCCTTTTACACTATATGTTGTACTTTTGTGTCCTGAATGTTCATCTGCTCCTTCTACTTGCTCTATATATACATTTTGATTCGTCCATGTGCCATTTGTATATTCCTCTCCTGTATTACTTCCTAGTTTCATTGTTAGTGTTCCGGCAAGTTGGAGCTGTTTTATCTATTTTTACTGTATACAAGTTAGTTGCTGTATTTCCTACATTGTCCGTTGTTGTTATTGTTATTTCATAAATTCCTGTTTCTGTTAAGGTAATTCCTTCTGTTTGATTGCTTATATCCATTGCTCCAGTTATACTATATGTTGTTTTACTATGTTCTGAGTGTTCATCTGTTCCATCTACTTGCTCTATATATACACTTTGGTTTGTCCATGTGTTATTTGTATATGCCTCCCCATTACTAGTTCCTAGTTTCATTATTAATGTTCCGGCAAGTTGGATTTTCTTTGTCTATCTTTACTGTATATATATTTGTGTCTTTATTCCCCATATTGTCTGTTGTTATTACTTCTATTATATATATACCTGTTTCTGTTAATGTTGTTGCCATTGTTTGATTGTTTAATGTTTTTGCTCCACTTATATTATACATTGTTGTTTTATGTCCTGAATGTTCATCTGTTCCATCTACTGGCTCTATATATACACTTTTACTTGTCCATGTGTTATTTATGTATGCTTCTTCTTCGCTACTTTCTAGTTTCATAGTTAATGTCCCTGCTATTGGAGCTGTTTTGTCTATTTTTACTGTATATGTATTTGTTGCTATGTTTCCTGCATAATCTGTTGTTGTTACTGTTATTTCATATATTCCTGTTTCTGTTAGAATTGTTGGTGTTGTTTGGTTAGTTAGTGTTTTTGGTCCTTTTACACTATATGTTGTAGACTTGTGTCCTGAGTGTTCACTTTTTCCATCTACTGGTGATATGTATACACTTTCGTTTGTCCATGTATCGTTTGTGTATGCCTCTCCCGTGCTACCTCCTAGTTTCATTGTTAGTGTTCCAGCAGTCGGTAATCTTCTATCTATTTTTACTGTATATGTTCTTGTTGCTGTTAAATACATATTATCTGTTGTTGTTACTGTTATTTCATATATTCCTTCCTCTGTTAGTGTTGTTGGATTTGTTTGGTTTTCTAATGTTATTGGTCCTTTTACACTATATGTTGTTGTTTTATGTCCTGAATGTTCATCTGTTCCTTCTACTTGCTCTATATATACATTTTGATTTGTATACGTGTCGTTTGTGTATGTTGTCCCTTCACTATTTCCCAATTTCATTGTCATTGTTCCAGCAGTTGGAGGTGTATTATCGAATCCTAGTCTCATACCTCCATGATATGTTGTACCTTCAACTACATTTGATGACCCTGTACTTAAATTTCCAACATTATCTGTTACTTGTTTTATAAATAAATAATGATATCCTGACTTTCCCTCTCCTATAGTAAATGCCTGTCCTGGTGTATAATTTATCCATTCTCCTCCTGTTAATTGTGTACTATTTGTTGACAAATAGTATTGATAATTATTATTACCATTTAATCCTGAACCACCTTCATCTGTAATTGTTATAGTTACACTTGCTGATTTTCCATGTCCTATACTTGTTGAAGTTGTTCCAGTTAGTGAATATTTTATGCTTACTTGTGGACCTATTGTATCTCTGAATTTTATTATCATTCCATCTGAAGTAAATGTACCACCTGATGGTTTATAGTGATTATTTATACTCACATTATTTCCTAAATTCACATTGGCTGAGTAAAAATTACCTCCTACTATATATCCCCCATCTTTAGTACCTACAATTGATGTTATTCTAGGAGCACTTGATGCACTTGCAGTTATTGATTTTTGCCATTGTACATTTCCTGAGCTATTGTGTTTTATTATATATAAAGGGCTACTTGATAATTGTATTCCTGCTAGAAATCCTCCATCTTGAGTCTCTAAAATCGATGTTACTTTTTCATTGTTATTTTTGTTGTTGCTATTGTTGTTATTTCATCATTACTATTGCTTCCTACTGCTTTTGCCCATTGGGCAACTCCTGCATTATTATATTTTATTATCATTCCATCATTAGTATTAGCTGTTCCATTAAAAGTATTAATATCATTATTAGATAATACTATTCTATTATCTAAGACTATCTGTGCTGATGAAAAATATCCTCCTACTAGAAATCCTCCATCTTGGGTTTCTACTACTACTTCTATATCATCATTACTCTTTCCTCCTATTGTCCTAGACCACTGTACATTTCCATTAATATCATATTTTATTATTTCTCCATGTGAAGTACCATAATAGCTTTCTCCTCCTACTAGATATCCTCCATCTTTAGTCTCAATCACTGATTTAAAAGACATCGTTCCGACTTGTTCCCATTTGTTTCGCCCATTGGGCAACTCCTGTGCTATTATATTTAATTATCATTCCCATACTCCCACCATTAGTATTAGAATTCGTTACACTTACACCATTTCCTAGATTAATAGTCGACACCCCAAAGTAACCTGCTACTACATAATCCCCATTTGTAGTTTCTATTACCGAAAGTATACAATCAGTTCCACTTCCACGAATTGCTTTCGCCCATTGGGCTATCCCTGTACTATTATATTTTATTATCATTCCATCCTGGGCACCAGAATTAGTTAAACTTAAATTATTGTCCAAACTTATACTACTTGATAAAAAGCTTCCTCCTACTAGATATCCTCCATCGCTTGTTGCTACTATTGATGTTATGTTATCATTTTTATCTCCACCTATTGACTTTGCCCATTCTGCATAAGTTTCTGTTAATGTACTATTATTTGAATTTACATTTGTCACTTCTGTTACTAGTCCTGTATCAGTTTTAATTTCACGACTGATTATTCCTACTGCAAAAACTCCTAATATAACAATTATTAAACTTATTGGGATTATAACTTTTTTATCTTTTGTTAACTTCATAGTTCTCTCCTTATTTACTAGTTTATATATAATATTATTTTAATACTTATTATCTTCTTAGTAAATGGCATGATTTTGGTAATTTATGCATTTCCTTATTACTTATATTACGGAAATATCTTATACATAGTTTATGACATTTTATTTTCTTTTTCATTACGTTTATTTATCATAATATTCTTTTTCTAATTATTCTTTTTCTATAAATCAGTAAAAGATGATAAGCCCTAAACTTATCATCTTTATTTTATGCGATTATTTTAAAAAATTATATTTAACAATATATTATGCGAATACATAAATTTAGTAATAAAAGAACTATCAATTGCATTTGTAATATTTATATTAGAAGACATTGATACTATAAAGAATGCTATTGCAAGTAATGCATAAACAACAATTAACCCTCTAACTATTCCATAAATAACTCCACCTAATTCATTAAACTGTTTTATAATTGGTAAGTTAGTTATTACATTTGAAACTAATGTTAATAATATTAATACTAATCTTGTTGCAATAAATAATATTATCATTGTTCCTATGCTTATTACTCTTTCTGCTATAACTGGCGCTACATTTTCTACTACATTATTTTGACCTTCTGCTACTGCATTATCTATATATTTTTGTGCATCTTCTAAAATATTTCCATTTTGATTTGTTTCTTCAACTTTTTTTGTTGTATTTTCTATTATTATTTGTTCTATTTTCTCATCCCAATCTGTGTTATTTATTATTGCATTTGATATCGGTCTGTAAAGCACTAATGTAACTACTAAAGAAATTATTAATGCAAATAGACTAACTGCTACTTTTACTAATCCCTTTTTATATCCTAAAAATATACTTCCTGCTAATATTACTACAAGTATTATATCTAAAATTATTCCCATATTTTTTACCTCTTTCTCTTTAAATATCTATAATTTCTATTCTGTTTCTGTATATAACTCCTGCTATTTTGTTAGAAATGACTATATGGTTTATTTCTTGATTTGCCACATATTTTTTTATTAACCATCCATTTCTATTTATTATATGTAATTCTGTTCCTAGATTTAGACCTATCACATCTTGAAAAGCATATATATCTTTTGCAACCTTTTCTACTGAATATTTTTTATCCTTCTGATTTGTTATGTTTCTAATATAGATAATAGATTTATAATTATAATCACCTAAGGTATTTTCTTCTACACCTATTAAGCTATCATTTAGTTCTATAGATGAAAAGGTTATGTTTTTTTGCTTTAAACTTGCAATTGTCTTATTTTGTTTATTTTCAATTACATCTATTGTGTCTTGATACATGCAAACTAATCTTTCTTTGTTTTGATATTCTATATTTAAAATTAGCTTGTTTATATCTGCGGTATATACATATTCAACAGAATTATTAGGATCTTTTTTAGCTGTTTCTATTGATATTATTTTGATAGCTGATTGTATTAATACACCAGATGTATCTACTTCTGCTATTGCTAGATGCTGGCTATTTTTTGATATACTGATATCTGATACTTTTGTTGTTGCTATATAAGTTCTGATTACTTGTTTTCCTAATGAATCATACAAAGTCACTATATTCTTATAACTTATATCTGATGTTACTATTCCTACATACCCATTTTCATTTATTTCTATTTGTAATATTTCTCCTTCTGTTTCTGTCTCCCATACTAAATTTCTATCAGATATTACATAAGCCTTTTTTCCGTTTTTTTCTGCTATAATAAAGTTTCTTCCTGCTGAATCTGTTATAGCGTTATTTATTTCAACAGATATTGTTCCTACATTTGTTCCTAAGTTATTGTAGAAATTTAATGTTTTTTCTTGTAATGTTACTATGTATTTATCAACTGCAAATATTTGTACATTCTCTTGGTTTAATTCTATCTCAACTGTATTTCCCTGTTGTACTTCTTTTGGTAAGATTTCATTGTCTACCCATTTTCTAAATCTTTCATTTTCTGTATATAAATATGTAATTACTAGTACAAATATAACTAATATTGCTATAACAATCAATATTATTATTTTTTTTGTGTTTAATCTTTGGAGTTGTTGCTCTTGCTTTAAGAAATCTTCCATTTGTACTCCCTCTCTATTTTATTTTTCTTTTGTATTTAAGTTATATCAGTTTTTTCTTTTTTTTTCAATATTTATTTACTTTTTTCTTGAATATTATATCAATTTGTATTAATCCTAAAATTCCAAATATCGGATATAACAAATTTATTAAATTAGAAAAACCAATTTTTGAAAAAAATATACTAGTTATACACATTATTGCAGCAGTTTGTGTATAACTCTTTCTATTTTTCTTATTATTTTCCAAATAACTAATTCCTAATGATACTGCTGTTGTAAATATAGATATTAATATTATTATCGCATACATATTTTTAAAATACCTAAAATTATTAGCTATTATATATACTATTGGCATTTCGATACTCTTTATATCTATCGTAATATTGCTTAGTAAAAAAAATATTATTATTGTTAAAATAAATATTATTATGCTTGAAATTATTGAAATATATTTTATTTCTTTGTACTTTTTTATCTTTTGATTTAATGTTATTAATACAGGGATTAATAATATTGTGTTATAGCTTGCATACATTATCGCATTTATCGGTCCTAAAATCATATTCTGCATAATAACTTCACAATTTATTCTATCTAATTCTATATTTTGTGTATTTAATATTCCTATTAGAACTATAAATACCACTAATATTGGAACTATAAATTTACTTATTTTTATAAAACCATCTACATTAGTTATAAATACCGAAAAGCATAAACCTGCTAATATGGCACTTCCTATTATACTATTAATTCTATATTCTTGTTCAAAATATGCACCAAACCCTGCCATCATTATAAAAAACGTTATTAATATTAGTATTTCTATTATTTTATTTATAATTTCTATTTTTACTGTTTTATCTGTATCCATTATTGTTTCTAAGAATTCTCTATAATTGTTTACTTGATATTTTTTTACTATTATAAATACTTTGTATATTATATAGCCTATTAGAATGCTTGATATTACAGTTCCTATTAACCCACTTATTCCATTTTTATAAAAAAAAGCGTATATTTCTTGTCCTGAAGCAAATCCAGCTCCTATCAATGCTCCTATTATTACCATTGTTATTGATAATATATTTTTCATAAACTCCTCCTATTAAAGTTTATGATGGTTTGACCTTTTTATTAATAAAACATGAATGAATTGAAAACATTATGCTACATATAAAAGACTAGAAATATAATTCTAGCCTTTTATAGTTTCTCCCTATTCGAGAATAAATTGTATGAATATTATCATCTTACTTGATTTTCGTTATTGCAATTTCTGTTTCAACTTCATCATTCATAAATATTAGTATACTTATTTTATCTTCTAGTAATTTTATTTCTTTAATCCTTTTTAAATCTATTACAATGAAGTTTTTCATTTGTGTATCTTTTATAGTTATTATCCCATATTTTATTACATATTCTAGTTCATATATTACAGTTTGGCATGATATATATCCACTACTTTTTACAATTACTGATTTTCCTTGTAGGCAATTTAAAAATTGTATAATTTGTTTACTTTCCATTGCTAGTGTCTCTCCTTTTAATGCATTATTTATAAGTATACTATATGATATAATTTATACTATACATTATATCCACTGTCAAGATATATATATTAATATTGAAAATATTTGCTTATCTCTTCCATGTCCTTATATTCCTTTTGCCTTAACACTTCATATGCTACTATTGCGACGGAATTCGATAAATTAAGAGATCTTAAGCCTTCTTTCATTGGTATTCTTAAAGTATCTTTAATGTATTTTTTCAATATTTCTTCAGGTAACCCCCTTGTTTCTTTACCAAACAATAAAAATATTTTATTTAACTTAGTATATTCTATATCTGAATATACATTTTTTCCTTTAGTAGTCACAAAAAACATATTGTTTTCTTCCGGTTTATATTTCTTTAAGAATTCATTAAATGACATATGTTCCTCTATTTCTAACTTATCCCAGTAGTCAAGCCCTGCTCTTTTTACCTGCTTTTCTGATATACTAAATCCTAATGGATGTACTAAATGTAACTTTGCTCCTATTGCGGCACATGTCCTTGCAATATTTCCTGTATTTTGTGGTATTTCTGGTTCTACTAATACTATGTTTAATTCCATATTACAGCCTCCTAGTCTTTCCTTATCTTCTGCCTAACATATTCATATAACACTATTCCTGTAGCTATTGATACATTTAGACTTTCTGTTTTTCCTAACATAGGAATTTTTATTTTTTCATCTGCCATATTCTGTATTTCTTTAGATACCCCATTTGCTTCATTTCCCATTACTATTATCTTTTTATCATAATTTATATCATATATTTCGTTTTCTGTTTGCAATGATGTTACAACTAATTTATATTTGTTTTGTTTCATTTCTCCTATTGCTTCTTTAATATTTCCTACTTCTATTACATTTAATCTAAATATTGCTCCCATTGTTGAACGTACAACTTTTGGATTATATACATCTGCTGTACCCTTTGATACTATTATTTGTCTTAATCCTATACTATCTACTGTTCTTAATATAGTTCCTATATTTCCTGGGTCTTGCACATCATCTAATACTACTATTATATCTTCATTGTATTTTATTTCTGTTTTTTGTCCCTTTTTTATTATTGCTATTATTCCTTGTGGGTTTACTACCTGTGTTAATGTCTTGTATATCTTTTCAGATACATATATACATTTATATTTAGCAATTTTAGATATTAAGTCACTGGGTATTTGTTTTACACTTTCTTCACACAAAATTATCTCTTCTATTTGTGCGTTTTCCTGTATTGCTTCTTCTATTATTTTTATTCCTTCTATTATGTATTGATTGTTTTCATCTCTATACTTTTTCTCACTTAATTTTTTTATATGTTTTATTATTTCATTTTCTTTACTTGATATTACTTGCATTTTCTTATTTGTTAATTAGATTATTAACTTTCCTCCTTTATTATATTTATGTTTTGCTATAATTATATCTATAACTTACTATATAACTTGGGATATTATATATAATATATAATTTTATGTCAATAGAACTATTTGCACATAGCTTAAGGGAGCTCTCGCTCCCTTTTTAACACATATTTTATATATCATTATATTCAATAACTTTATTAGATTTTAAAGACTCTTTTACATTTATAATTCTTTGATTACTAGACCCCCTAAATTTAAGTTTTAAATCTTTTTTATCTTCCTCAAATTTTCCATCAACAACTACATCTATATACGACATTAAATCTTTTGTATTCTGATTCACTTTACACATGTTATCCATTACATCTTTATCAAATGTAAATCCTGTATAACACCAAATATCTTTCTCTGGATGCTTCTGTTTTGCCATTTTTACTAATGGTAATAGTCCCTCTTGATTTTTAAATTCTAGTGGTTCTCCTCCAAGTAAAGAAATTCCTTTTATATATGGTTTATCCAATTCCTTCATAACTTTATCTATACATTCTTGATTAAATTCTTTTCCATAGTTAAAGTCCCATGCTTCACTGTTAAAACATCCTTTGCAATGATGATTACATCCACTTACAAATACTGAAACTCTTACTCCTTTTCCATTAGCTACATCAGCTGTTTTTATATCTGCATAGTGCATTTCTAACATCCCCTTTTTTATCTATATTTGCTGTTATTGTATATCAAAAAAAATAAAATAGCAATGGAATTTTGCTATTTTATTTTTAATATTTTTTGATTTTTTTCTTTAACTTACACAGAAATTTTACCCAAAAATTTTATCAAATTCTTCTCCATCAATTTTCTCTTTTTCTAATAAGATTTGAGCAACTATGTGTAATTTTTCTACATTGTCTGATAGTATTTGTTTAGCTCTTGAATATGCTTTATCTATAATATTCTTAATTTCTTCATCTATTATACCTGCTGTTTCTTCTGAATAATTTCTAGATTGTGCAAAATCTCTTCCTAAGAATACTTCTTCTTGACCTGAGCCAAACATTATTGAACCTATTCTATCACTCATTCCGTATTTTGTAACCATTTCTCTTGCTATTTTTGATGCTCTTTCTATATCGTTACTTGCTCCTGTTGATATATCATTTAATATTAAAGCTTCTGCTACTCTACCACCTAATAGTGATATTATTGTTTCTTCCATCTCTGTTTTTGACATAAATGATTTGTCTTCTGTTGGTCTATACATTGTATATCCACCTGCCATTCCACGTGGCACAATTGATATTTGATGTACAGGGTCTTGTGTCTCTAAAAATCTACTTACTACCGCATGACCTGCCTCATGGTACGCAACTAATTTATTTTCTTTCTCACTTCTTACTCTAGTTTTCTTTTCTGGTCCCATTGTTACTTTTACCATAGCATCTTCTATTTCTTTCATTCCAATTTCATTTAAGTTTCGTCTTGCTGTTAATAATGCTGCTTCATTTAATACATTTTCTAAGTCTGCTCCTGAAAATCCTGATGTATTTTTTGCTATTATTTTTAAGTCTACATCTTCTGCTAATCTTTTCTTTCTCGAATGTACTTCTAATATTTGTTCTCTTGCTTTTACATCTGGTGCTGATACTACTATTTGTCTATCAAATCTTCCTGGTCTTAATAGTGCTTTATCTAATACATCTGGTCTGTTCGTTGCTGCTAATACTATTACTCCTTCATTTTCTGCAAATCCATCCATCTCTACTAGTAATTGGTTTAATGTTTGCTCTCTTTCATCATGTCCTCCTCCTAAACCAGCTCCTCTTTGACGTCCTACTGCATCTATTTCATCTATAAATACTATACATGGTGCATTTTTCTTAGCTTGCTCGAATAAGTCTCTTACTCTTGATGCTCCAACACCTACAAACATTTCTACGAAATCAGATCCACTTATTATAAAGAATGGTACTCCTGCTTCTCCTGCTACTGCTTTTGCTAGTAATGTTTTTCCTGTTCCTGGATGACCAACTAATAAAACTCCTTTAGGTATTCTTGCTCCCATATCTGTGAATTTTTTAGGATTTTTTAAGAATTCTACTATCTCTTGTAGTTCTTCCTTTTCTTCATCTACACCTGCAACGTCATCGAATGTAACTCTATGTTTATCCATAACATTCATCATTCTAGCTTTACTTTTTCCAAAACTCATTGTTTTGTTTCCACCATTTGCATTGTTTCCACTCATCATTATAAACCAGAATATTAAGAATATTATTAATAATCCAAACGGTGTTATTAGACTAAATATAGTTATCCATATTGACTCAGATTCTTCTTCTAATACTAATTCTCCAGTTTTTAATTGTTCTTCTGTGTAATTAATAAAGCTTTCTATGCTTGGTATATTTACTTCTTTCCTATTTTTTTCTCCTTGTAGCTTTACTCTTGCTTCTGTTCCATTTGATGATATTTTAATCTCTTCTACCTGACCTGCTTCTATCGCTGTTATTAATTCAGAATATGTCATTTTTAATTTGTCATTTTCTAATATTGTTGTTATCAACACTATAGCTATGATTCCTATTATAAGCCACATAGCTAATGACTTTATTCCCTTTTTCAATATTCTTCCTCCTTTAAAGTTATAGGAAATTAATTATGCAAAATTTATAGTTCTAATGACTTAACATTTTAGAAACTATTTATTTTGTTCCTATCATTCTTGTAATTTTATACGAATTTTATAACATAGTTTTTTTTGTTTTGCAACACTTTTTTTGTGACTTTTTTATGACAAACAGCCAGTTTTCAAGCTTTTTATTACGGATACTTTGGTTTTATTTGTTGAAATTTTTTATAAAATATATTTTTTTGTCTTTTATTAGCACTTTTAGTCCTTTATTAGGCATCAAATACTTATTTCCGATATTGTTTTGGCATAGCTTAATTATATCTTCTATATGTATTTTTTCTATTCCAACACTGCTACCCCTAAGTCTTGTTATAGTATATAATATTATTCTTTTTTTTATAACTGTTTCTACCTTATTAAATTCTTTTAATTTTAATATTATTTGATTCTCTTGTTCTTCGTTTAATAGTTTTTGATATGTTTGTTCTGTTTGTTTTACTAGATATTGATTTTCTTCTGTAATTATTTCTGATAGTCTTGTAATTGTGTCTATTATGTTAGGATTAAATTCTTGCTTTATATATGGAATAACGGCATTTCTTATTTTATTTCTTGTGTATTTATTTTCAAAGTTACTTTTGTCTATTTGTGGCTCTAATTTATTTTCTTCGCAATATTGTTCTATCTCTGTTCTTTCTATTTCTATTACTGGTCTAATTATCTTATTGTCTTTAATTGGCTCTATACCTTGTAGCCCTGATACTCCGCTTCCTCTTAAAAGATGCATTATAATTGTTTCTACTTTATCATTTTTGTTATGTGCTATTGCTATCTTGTTTGAATTCGTTTTTTCTAATACTTCTTCAAAAAATTCGTACCTTATTTTTCTTCCTGCTTCTTCTAGTCCTATTTTATTATTATTAGCATATTCCTCTACATCTATTCTTTTACTATAGAATTTGATATCAATTTTTCTACAAAATTCTTTTACAAATTCTTCTTCACTATTTGCTTCTTCTCTTATCATATGATTTATATGTGCAACTACTATTTCAAAATGTAATTGCTCCTTTAGTTTATTTAATATGTATAGCATAAAAAGAGAATCTGGACCTCCAGATACTCCTAATACTAATTTGTCATTGTTTTGTATCATATTATATTTTTGTATCGTTTTTAATACCTTCTCTTCTACTTCATTCATATAATGTCCTTTCTTGCATTTATATTCTTTCAAGATATAAAATCTTATGGAGATTATACTATTGCTCCTCTCTCATTGTTTCTAAGTTTAAGAACTTTGTATAATTTCCCATCCATAATAATTCTACCGTTCCTGTGGATCCTCCTCTTTGTTTTGCTATTATTACTTCTGCTATACCTTTTTTACTACTTTCTTTATCATATACTTCATCTCTATATAAAAATATTACTATGTCTGCATCTTGTTCTATTGAACCTGATTCACGTAAGTCTGACAGCATTGGTCTATGGTCTGTTCTTTGCTCTACTGCTCTTGATAGCTGTGATAATGCAATTACTGGCACATTTAATTCTTTTGCTAATATTTTTAGTGATCTACTTATTTCTGCTATTTCTTGCTCTCTACTTCCTACTCTTTTATTACTTCCTGTAACTAATTGAAGATAGTCTATTATTACTAGTCCTATATTTTTTTCTATCTTTAATTTTCTACATTTAGTTCTTATTTCATTTACTGTTATTCCTGGCGTATCATCTATTACTATCTCACTTTCAGAAAGTGGTCCTATTGAGCTTGCAAGCTTCGTCCAATCATCATCTTCTAGTTTTCCTGTTCTTACTTTGTTACTATCTACCATTGCTTCACTACATAGTATTCTGTTTACCAGCTGGTCTTTTGACATTTCTAAGCTAAATATTGCTACTGGTGTTTTTGCTCTTAATGCTGCATTTGTTGCTATATTTAATGCAAATGCTGTTTTTCCCATTGCTGGTCTTGCTGCCAATAATATTAATTCTGAGCCATGTAATCCTGCTGTTTTATAATCTAAATCAATAAAACCTGTTGGTACTCCTGTTACATGTTGTTTTCTGTTATATAATTCTTCTAATTTTGTAAAACTTTCTACTAATATGTCTTTTATTTGAGAATACCCTTTTTGGTTTTTATCTTGCATTATATTAAATATTTTTCGTTCTGCACTATCCATTATATCTTCTACATCTGCATCTTCACTATATCCTAAATCTATCAATTCATTTGCTGTTTTTATTAGCTGTCTTAATGTTGCTTTTTCTTCTACTATATTTATGTATTTTTGTACATTCGCACTTGTTGGAGATTTTTCTGGTAAATTTGCTAGATATTCTATACCACCTACTTGTTCTAATTTACTCATTGCTTGCAATTCATTTTTTAGTGTTATTATATCTATTGGCTCTGCTTTGCTAAATAAATTTTGCATTGCTTCATATACTAATTTATCATCTTCTCTGTAAAAACTTTCTGGCTTTAATACTTCCATTGCTGCTATTACTGCATCTTTATCTGTTAACATGCTTCCTAATACTGCTTGTTCTGCTTCGATATCATGTGGTGGTATTTTTCCTAGTTCCATATTTTTTACTTTCCTCCCTTAGCTTACTACATCTATTTTTACTTTTCCTATTACTCCTTCATATAGCTTTACTTCTACTGCTTTCTGCCCTGTTGTCTTAATCGCTTCTTTTAACTCTACTTTCTTTTTGTCTATTTTTATTTTATATTGATTTTCTAAACTTTCTGTAATTTCTTTTGCTGATACGCTTCCAAATATTTTTCCATTTTCTCCTGCTTGTACCTTTATTTGTACTGTTATTGTTTCTAACTTTTTTGCTATTTCTTTTGCTTGTTCTTTTTCTACATCTTTCTTGTATTGCTTTGCTTCATTTTGCATATTTAATTTATTCATATTTTCTGTATTCGCTTCTATTGCTAAATTTTTTGGAAACAAAAAATTTCTTGCATAGCCATCTGTTGCATTTATTACCTCATTCTTCCTTCCTACTCCTTTTATATCTTGTTTTAGTATTACTTTCATTTTGATTTTATGTTAGTATTATTTTTTAAACTAACATTTCCTCCTTTCCTATTATTCGTAAATTTTATCTCTGCTTTTTGTTCATGATTTGCTATTTTTAAATATTTGACTTTGCCCAAGTATATCATAATTTTAGAAAAATTACTACATTTCATATCAATTATTTTATCTTTATTAGTATTTTTCAGTTTATAAAAATAAATAATAAATGCTAGACAAATTAAGGATTTTCGCATTCATAATACAATTTTCTCTGCAGTTGTATATACTATGTGTTGCTGAACATCAAATTTTATTTGTTACTTTATACAATAAAAGAGTAACTAGTTATCATTTATATAACCAATTACTCTTTTGTAGTTAATTCCTTACACTTACCTTTTTATAATATTGTGCAATTAATTCATCTAATTCGACACTTAACTTATATATTAGACTATAATCTTCTCCTGATATTACTGTTTGATTTAATTTATCTCTTAATTTACATATTTCTTCATTTAACATTTTCATTTCTCCTTTTTCCCTTTTTTTCTTATGTATATTTTAAAACTACCATATTTTTACAGCAAAGTCAATTATTCTTTCTGTTTTTTTGTAAGTTTCACTTTACATTTTTTTACTTTTATTGGTGTTCTTCGACATTCTTATACACTATATATTATTTTGATACATTTTTCTAGATAATAATTAAACTATATTTCTATTAATTATTTAAAATAGTTTAATTATTTTTTTCTTTTTTTAATTAAGCAATTGTATTAACTAATTTAGTTATTTAATTAGTTATCTATTTTAGCATAGTTTTATTCCAACTTTAAGAAATAAATAGCAAGTCAAACTCCTTTATATAAAATAAATCCCAGATGCTCTTTATACATCTGGAAAATTTTTAAATTTCATCTTCTATTAATATTTTTGCATAATATTTACAATTAAATTCTTCATCATATTCTATGTCATCAAATATTTCTGGCATTTCTTCTTTAAAATATTTTAATAGTGGTATCATTACTTGTCTAATAGATGGATGTACATGTTTTGTTGTTCTTAAACTAAGAATATGTTTCCATTCTCTTATATTGGCTGTCATGGTATATTCTGCTGCTGTTGAATGTGGTAATATTTCTCTAGACATATCTACTGTTGCTCCTGATTCTCTCATTGCTACATATGCTTTTTCTATACAAGACATCGTTTCTTTCCATATATCATAAGTTTCTTTATTCTCGATATATACTGGATTAATAAATGTTATTTCATTTCCATATTTATCTTTATTATAACTACAGTATCTTGTAGATTCAACTGAAAAACTTGCAAATCTATGTCTTGTTAAATCCTTATAAGATCCAATATCGCAATATACTCTAACAGTAACTTTTTCATGTTCTAATATAGATTCATGTCCTCTAGTAATACAATTTTTTAATAAATTTTTATAACTGTCTTCTGTAACATTTCCTTCTGAACGGTAGCATGTTCTACATGCTCTTTCTATTCTCTTCATTATTTTTTTTCCATCAATTTTTTCTACTTTTATCCATGGTTCTACAATTCTCATTATATTCTATACCTCCATTTTTTTACTTTAATAATATATCAAATTATTTTTTCTTTTTCAAGTATTTTTAGAATCAAAATGTATTATTTTTCGATAATGTTATAGTAAAATATTATTATCAATAAAGTTAAGTAGAAAAATAATAGTTCAGGAAGTTTTACATATTAAATAATATATAATACCTAAAGGTAAAATAAATATTTATATTGTAAAAAACAGGGGCAGATGTATCTTCTGCCCCTAAAATCTTTTTCAGACTTTTTCAAAGTTACGTATCAAAAAGGTTGGTTGTTTTTGTAGACATTCTCTGCCTACTACATCCCCATTTTCATCGATTATTGCATAATAAACTTGACCTTTTTCATCTAGCCGTGTAGCTATTGTGCACTTATATTCCTTGAGTGCATTACTATATAGGAACATAAGCATATTTTCCTTACCGCAATATCTAACTGCTACATAGTTTTTACTACTTGCTATTTGCTTCGCCTTTTCTACCACGCCTTTAGAAATTTCTGGTGTCTCTGCCAGCCCCATTATGCACCCTATCAATACTGATATTGATATGAGTTCTAAAAGAGGTTGTAAGATATCCTTAAGCATCAAGCTATTAATCATCTCACTACATATATATGGTATTATCAAAAAAGATAATGCAATAGATATGAATAATAGCATATACAGCATCACGACTCTCCACCGCCTCATTTTGCCTGACCGATTCCCCTTATTTCCCTCCATAACTTTTTCCTCCTTAAATTAAAAATTTTTGTTGTTGATATATTGTGTATGTTAAACTCCTATAAGGAGATTTTTTAAAATTATTAGCTTATAGCTAAACACACATATTATACTATATTTATGAGCCTTTTGCAATAATATGAATAAAAAACCAGAAATATCATAAAAATCATTGACAAAAATTTTATAAAATATTAATATATAGGTGGTGAAAGTTATGGAAAAGAAAGAAGAAGTTATATCCTTTAATAGAGAAATATTAAATAATCCAAAAATAAGAGCATTCGCAATATCAGATGGAGATAAAGTAACTTATGTAATTTCTTTAGATTCAAATGATAAAGTGCAAAAGCACCAAGATAGAATTGCCTTAGCTAAATTGGAAACAGGAAAATTAAGAATATTAAAACAAAAAATAATTACTCTTTTAAAACTTATAGCTGATGGTAAAGCTGAAAAATCTACAATCGATTTTTCTATTGAACAATTAAAAAAAGATGGTGATATATCATTAACACCAGAAATGCTTGAAATATTATCAATATGTACTGATAAAGATAAAAGGAATTTAGAACAAATATCTGTAAAAAGAGAAAACAAAATTGAAGAAATGATACCAGATTCAGATATAGACTATAAAAAATTGGAATCTAAATTACCAGTTAAAGAAACATTAGATTTAAGTCAAGTTCCAAAAGACATACTTCAAGATTTGGGAGCAAATGTTCAAAATCGATTAAATACTTTAAATTCTATTGAATCAGCAGAAGGTGTTATGCCACATCAATACAGCTTAGAATCTTTTATGATGTCTCAAGAAGTTGGAACAGATAGAGAAAAGATATTATTAAAATTTATTGAAAAAATCGATGAACTTGACCCTGATACAATTATAGCAACTCTTAAAGCAATTGAAGATGCAGATATAAAGTATTCGAAACTATATCCTATATATCTTAGAATTCAAGAAAAAAGGATAATTACAAAAGTCCAAATGTATTTAATAGGGTTGAAATCAAGAGAAGATGTTCCTACAGGGCAGTTAGAAAAATTTCTAGAAATGTTAGATAATCAAAAAATAGAAGACTTAACAAATACAGATATAAATAGAGTTATTTCTGGTTTTATAGGTAAAGAAAATAATGATGTTGCAGAATATATAAAAGATGGCAGAAAAATAGACTTTGAAATGTTAAGATATATCAATTCACAAGAAGAGTCTGGAGAAAGAGCAGAACAAAAAGAAGAAGTAGTAACTTACCTAAAAAATAGAATTGCCAGTTTAAGACAGGTAGGAAAAGATTTTGAAAAATTCGAATTAAGGTCATATATTGAGGATACTGACTTTAAAGATTTAGATGAAACAGAGCAAAAACAATTTTTATATAAAGTTGCTGAAATGGAGAAAAAGTATTTACTTAAAAGATATAATGAAATAACATCTAATAAATATAAAGAAAATCAACAATCTCAGCCACATACTTTAGAAGAATATAATCAGAAACTAACTCGCACAGAACATACAAAAGAGCAACACGAAAGCTTATATGACTTAGTTAATCAACTATTCCAAGATGCACAAAATAAAACTAATCCAAATCATGAAGTAGGTGAAAATGAAATAAATGGTTAATAATACAGAAGAAAAAAGTTTAACTATTATCAAAGAAAAAAATATCTTCACAAAAGTAATAGGCTTTTTCCATAAGATTTTTAATAGGAAAAAGAAAACATGTTACTATGATGCAGAAATTAATCTTGAAAGTAAAACAACTACAAATCGTAGTTTTATGGCTCTAGATAGTATCGAAGTTAAATTTCAAAATTTTAGAAATGGTTATATAAAAGAAGAAGATTTAACTGAAGATGAAAAAATAGAACTAACAAAAATGTTTCAACAAAGGATTAAACAAGAGCAAGAAGAAATTGAATATTTAAAAAAGAAAATCCTAGAAGTAAGAGCTCAATATTTAAAGCTTACTAATTCATAAGTAATGTTTATTAGTAAATTTGAGGGTTTCAATAAATAACAGATATTTTTGAATATTAATTTAAAACAGTAATTTTAATTATATTTATTAAAAATTACTGTTTTTCTTAATTTATATTTCGTTTGCTTTATATATAATATTTTTAATTTATTAACTTTTTAAATGAATTAGCATTTAGTATAGTATTAGAAATGAATTTACCTTTATAAAAATTTGGCCAATTATTAAATACACATGGTACATTTTTTGCCTTTTATCTCATTTTATTAAACAGTCCATAATTAATTCATTCTTTTTTCCTCACTGGATGTCTTATAACTGTTTTTAATCTGCTTAATTCACGTCTTCTTGGATCACTTAAATAAATTTCATGATGAAATCTAACGTCTGTAATATCCAGTTCATATCCATTTTCTATAATAAATTCGTGCATTAAATTTATGGTTATAGGCTCATCATCATAAGAGCCTATGTGCATACATTGAACACAAGTGCCCTCATCATAAGTTAAAAACTCAACCTTTGAAAAGTCTTGTTTTTTCTTATTAGTTGCTTCTTTAACAGCCCATTTGAAATCTTCTTTTGTTACAAAGTCTGGTAATCTAATAATTGAAATAAAGTTAAGCTTATCCTTTCTTTTATAGTCTATACCATTTTTGTTTCCTTCTTGCCACCAAAGTCCTTCAAGTGGTGGCACTACATATTCAAAATACCCATCTATTTTATGTGTTCCCTTATAGCTCATCTTTATAGTAAAAGCAATTGCGTATAAAAGCCCTATTGAATCCTTATATTCGCTGTTTTCTTCATTTGGATTTCCTTTACCTCTAACTGCAATATAATTCATTTTAGGAACTTTTATAATACTAGGTTGATTCTTTGGCATATAAAATTCCTTATATTCTTTTTTATAATCAAACGCCATTTTATCTTTTCCTTTCTACTCATCTAATGCAATATAAATATGAATCTCTTGTTTTTGCATATCTTCCGAATTATTCTGATATTCTTCGAAATCACAAGTATATTTTCTTTTTAAATTCATATTCCATATTTCTTGCCAAGCTTGTCCTACTGATTTTTGAACATCTCCTATTATAACAAATCTAGCATATTTTCCTTTTGGAACAACTTTACTTACTATTTCTTCATTAATTTCTGTTTCTTTATCAACTTCTACCCCTGCAATAAATGTATATGGTTTTGTATAATCTCCTTCATATTCTGTATATAGTCCTATTGTTTTATTATTTACTCTGTTAGATATTCTATCACAAATTCGATTTGCAAATAACTTTTGCCAAATCTTTCCTATATCCTGCATAGACTTTCCATCTTTATTAGTTGTTTTTATTTTGATTCCTGCAACAACTTTTTCTTCTAATTCTACAATTTCATATTTCATAATATTTACCTCCTAAGATGAAGTATATATTATTTAACTTGACAACTGTATGTCATATTATAAATAATTTTTTAAAGTTTTTTTTAATTTATCTTTTATAATACTTTTTACTCTATTTGGTGATATAACTTTTATATGTTCTCCAAAAGATAAAATATATCCATATACCCATTCATTCTCTGGATATTCTACTGTTACAATAAAGTTACCATTTTCTTTTTTAGATATTGCTTCATTTTCAAATTCATCATATACTCTATAAGCCATCTCTTTACTTATTTCTAATTCAAGTTGTATAATTTTAAAATTATATTTTTCTCCTTTATGTTCTTTGGGTAATTCTCTTTGGAAATGTTGTTGTAATATCATAATTTCTTTTATTCTAGCAATCTTGAATATTCTATAATCTTCTTTTAACTTGCAATAACTTATTAAATACCATGATTTGTCTTTAAACCATATTTGCAATGGCTCTACTATCCTGGTTGATTTATTTCCGTCGGAATTATAATATGTAAATTCTATTAGTTTCTTGTTTAGTATAGCTGTTTTTATCATATTAAATCTGTCTTCCTGTGTACTATCTTTTCCCCAATCCGAAAAATCTATTTTAATCCAATCATATACTCTTTTATTAAATAATATACTCAATTTTTCTAGGACGTCTTGGTCTTCTCCTGATACTCTTTTCATTCCCTGCAATGCAAACAATATTTGGTTTTGTTCTTCTTCAGAAAGAATTGTTTTATTCAGTACATACTCCTCTAAAAGACATATCCCTCCATCTTTACCCTTACTTGCATAAATTGGTATATTTGCTCCACTCAATGTTTCTATATCTCTATATATTGTTCTTGTAGATACTTCAAATCTGTCTGCTAATTCTTTTGCAGTAATTTTCTTCTTTTGCATTAGTATATATACTATTTCAAATAATCTATTGTTTACTTGCATATTTTCCTCCTGTAAGTATTATAATATAAAAATATGACATCTATATGTCATATTTTAAAAGCGAAATACTAATTTCTTAATATCTCATTAATCGTAATCTATTTAACATTTTTGTAAATGCTTTCACAAGATTTACAAGTAATTTTCATTTCATAATTAGATACCTTTTTGTCTAATATCGTAATTAACGGCTCACTATCTTTTGGACAGCATAGTCTATTTTTTATAATAATTAATTCATCATTACAATTTGAACCTATCTTACTATCTTCAAAATCCAATAACGCACTACCATTACTGCCACAATTACATTTATATTTTAATTCTAGCCTATCATAAGTTGAATAACATAAATACCCTATATTCTCATTACACTTATTGCAATACATCCAACCGCCATAATTAGTTGCTAACCTTGTATTTACTAATTCTTTTGTTTTTAATACCCTTGCCATATTTTTTTCTCCCTTCAAATTTATAATCTAATAATTAATTTATATGAAAATTCCCTTTTTTAAAATTACAAAATATCTTTCACTTGTTGCAGTAAATTTTAAAGTGCAATAACCTGAATCAGTTACACCTTATTTGTAAAACATTGTATCACCTTTTTTGCTAATTATATTTTATTTTCTCTGTTAAAACTTACATTTTGCCTTTTAATGTAACTCTAACATACTTGTCTAGCCCCTTATGATAAAAATATATACTAGCATTTGATTGTCTTTATATTCTTTACTCTCATGCATAAAGTAGTTGTAGAAAAGAAAATTCTTTTAGTCCATTTATTTTATAACGATTTTATGTATTCTACTAGTGGTTTTATTTTTGACTTGTCAGAAATATCATAAGATTTCTTGATTGAGTTTTGCATACCTATATCTTCTGCACTTTTGTCTTTCTTTTTTTCTAGCATAACATAAGCCATCTTCATCATTGCTTTATCCAAAAATCCCATTCTCTCATAATTCAAACCTGCTGAGATATAAAAGTGTTTAATACTTTGCAATTCTTTTTGGTTTAAATTATTTCTCCATACATCTTGAATATAATCTGTTTCTTCTGGCGTTGCTCCAGTTGCAAATATAATTAACTTATTCTCTAAATTTAATTTTTTGACTTTATCTAATCCATCAATTCTTCCTGCATGTATTCTACTGCCATATATTATTAAATCGTAAGCTTTTATATTTATACTCTGAATATTAGATATATTTACAATTTCACAATCTATTTCTTCACTAATCCAGTTTGCATATCTTTCTGTAAATCCAGTTTTTGATTTATATATTAAAAGTATTTTCATATATTATATCCCCTATCACTATTTTGTGTTTCGATTATATCATAAAGAACAGAAGATTTTCAACCTAATTGTATTTTGTATTTTATAAATGAAAATAATATTAAGATTTTTATTAGCTTTTCATAATAACTTTTGATGTTTTCTAATATATCGGTTTTTGATTTTTCATTACTTTATATCGTTTTCATTATCTTTCCAAAAATCATAAATTATATTTGCAAGTTCTTTTGGATTATCAATATTTATTTCGTGTCCTGCATTTTCTATAACCTTAAATTTACTATTTTGTATAACTTCATTCAGCTTTTTAGCACTTTTCATATTTATATTATCTTTTTCCTTTTCTCCACATATAATGAGTGTATTGCTTTTTATACTTGGTGCTTTGTTTGGAATAGACAAATTTTTCATTGAATCTAGTAATCTGATTATATCTTTTTTAGGACAACCCATTTTTTCAAATATTCTTTTAGGCATAAACTTGTAAATAATATTTTGTATAGTAAATATTATCTTTGGTATTTCGTATGGTGTTCCTATAAGTATTATTGAATTTATCCTTTCTGGAAATTCTGTTATATAATCAATAGCTAATACTCCTCCTAATGAAAGTCCTACTAGATTGATTTTTTGGTTAAAACTATTACAATAATCAGCAAATGTTTTATACATATTTTCATAATTCACTTGATTATTTTTTACAACAGAAAACAAATTTGGTGTTTCTACATTTATTCCATTATTATTTAATTGATTTTTAACTTGATTCCAACTTTTTTCATCTTGTCCTAGTCCGTGAACTAAAATATTTGTCATTTTTTAAATCTCCTTTACTTATTGTAATTAGTCAGAATGTTACTCAGTATCTTTTTTAATATTAACTTCTCCATTTTTAAAGTAAGCAGAAAATGTCGGTTGTACATTGAATAAAGTTGAATTTTCAGATAGGCTTAATATATGGTTAAGCCACATAATAAATTCGGGGAGAACAATATCAGACATAGCTTTTCTAGCACTTTTAATGTCAGCACTCAAAAAACTCCCTGATTGTATATATATTCTGTAGTATGGAATGTTTTTGTTAGGAAACCAATAATATGCACGCAATAAGCAACCAGGCTCTTTCGAATAATGATAATTCAAATCCGTGTGAGTTGTAATGTTGTTCTCTGTTAATAGCATATTTAGTTGCTCTGTTTTTAGAATATATCCGCAGTTTTTTGGCAGTTTTTCCTTAGAAATCGAGTTAATCATAATTTGCCTCCTATCGATAACTTACTATATTGTGTTCCATTATATCATAAAAGACAAGTAATTTTCAACTTAATTACTTGCCCTATTTATTGTAAATTTGTAGTTATCTAATTACCCTTTTTACAACTCTATTAAATTGTTCTGGTGTGTCCATATTAACGATATGTCCTGCCCCATAAAATTCTACATATTCACTATTTGGCTCTGATTCGTGCCAAATAATTGATGCTTTTTTCGCCATATCATTATCATATTCTCCAACGCCAATTAAAAGTGGATAATCCCTTTTGGGTGTTTTATATTTATTAACTAACTTACTAAGTGTTGCAAAATGTCTAAATGAACTTTTTTTAAATTCTAAATTCATTTGATAAAATTTCTCTTGTGCTTCATTTGTATATGCTGATATTTTTTTATTATCTTCAGCAAATACCTTTATCGAAAACATTGCCTTTAACATCATTTTTATTTGCTGTTTTGTATTACCTTTTTGCAAATGTTTATCGAAATTATTATTATCGTATCCACCTATGCAAGTTAGTGAAGATACTTTGCTCGGATATTGATTAGCAAAGTCTTGAACTAATACTGCTCCAATAGACACTCCAACCAAATTTATTTTATCAATTTTTTCTATTTCCATAATTTGATTTATATATCGAGCTGTATCTTCGATTGATCCTTTTCCTATTGATTTGCCATGTCCTATTAAATCTATTGTAATAACTCTATAATCTCTAAAATAATCTAATTGTGTATCAAAACAAGTATGATTTGCAAATGCAGGGTGTATAAATATTATTGCACTTCCAACTTTGGTATCATTAATCCAATAGTAAATTGAAGTGTTTTCTAATTTTTTTTCAGTCATACTGATTAACTCCTTTTTAAATTGACTATCTAATCTTTGTCAAGTCCTATTTTATAAATTTATTATATTATTTTTTTGTATGGCAAACAAGCGAAAATGATATATTTTTTAAAAAA
>JAAWFD010000041.1 GCA_022794615.1 Clostridia bacterium | reverse complement strand
TGGAAAAAACTACACCGAAAAGAAAGTTTACACATGGGGAGAAGCATTGAAGGCACTGAAAAAAGGGCGGAGGATAATTGTAAAAGGACGGTGGCTAAGAGAGGATTCCTATTTCTATATGGAGGCACTTGATTACACGGAAGAGGTGCTTGATGGGGCGGAATATTGTATAGTTAATGACCCCATCATCATCAGAAAAGGTATACAGCGTTGTGGAGGGAAGACATTAAGATATGCAAGTGCTGAGTTGCAAAGAAATGATGAATTGGTCAGAATGGCATTAACATCAGATTATAGCGTTATATGTCATATGGATGACGATAGCTATGACTGCCTTTTTGACAAAGGTTTTGTCAAAGGAATCTTAGTGAAAATGGCCAATGACTATGCCGAGTTAATGAAAAAAACATGGTTTAATGTTTCCAAATGCCAATGCGAAAGAAACAATTTGCTTGTTGCTGCGAATGTCTTTTGGCAGAAAATTCCCCAGGAAACGAAGGATGATAGCGAGGTTTATGATATCGCAAAGACATTTGTCAATCCCGAGTTGCTGGTGTAAAAAGCAAGGGGGCTCTCAATTGAGGGCCTCTAATGCGATTTATTATAAAATTAGAAAATAAAGCTAAAATGTATTGAAATTTTATATGAACTTAATATATAATATAAACATATATAATAAATCAGTTACCATATAAATAATATAAAAGGTAACTAAATAAAAGAAAAATGAGGGGAGAGAATATGATGGACGAAGAAAATAAAGACTCAAAACTAGATGGAATCCAGGAAACAGAACAAACACCAGAAGTAAATCAAAATGTAAATGTACCAAAAGAAGAAAAAGTATCTGAGCCAGTACAAGAAGATATAATATCTGAAACAACTCAAGACAACACAATATCTGAACCAAAACAAGAAGAAACAAAAAAATACGAAACATTCAAACCAGTGCAAGATGCAGGACAAAAGAAAACAAAAAAGAAAGGTAAAAAAGGAATATTAATAAGTTTATTAGTATTAATAATAGCAGTAGTAGGAATATGTGCATATTACTATTTTGGAATATATACAAATCCACAAACAGTATATAAAGAAGCAATCAAAAATGGAATAAATGCATTAACATCAACAACAGATGAAGAAATAACAACAATGAAATCAAAAATAAAATTAGGATTAAATATTGAGTTAGAAGATGACATTATGTATTCTGCTGGAGAATATGTAGAAGACATATTAGACCTTATAAACAATACAGAAATTGGAATGGAAGTACAAGTAGACAAAGAAAAACAACAAGTAGTATACAAACTAGACTCAACATATGAAGATGAAGACCTAATAAAAATGAACATGTTAATAGATGCAAAAGAAGAAATTGCATATATGCAACTAGAACAATTCTTTGAAAAATTATTAAAAATAGAGGTAGATGATGTAGAAACATATGAAACTCTAAAATCAGCATTTGAAACAGATAAATTAACATTAGCAGAAGGAGTAGCACAAGAAAAAGCATTAAAAATAATAAACGAAGAAGTTTCAAAAGCAATCAAATTAGAATATTGTAGCAAAGAAAAGGAAAAAATTGAAATAGACTCAAAAGAAGTAAATGCAGATGCATACATATTAGAAATGACAGGAAAACAACTTGTAGAAGAAATACAAAATATAGCAGAAAATCTAAAAGATAATAAAGATTTTATAAAATGCTTTGAAAATGAAGAAGAAATAAAAGAACAATTAGAAGGCGTGATAGAAGAATTAGAAAATATTGAAGTGGAAGACTCAGTATTTACAATGACATTATACAAAAGAGGAATTAAGCAAGAAACAGTAAGAGTAGATTTCAAAGTAAAAGAAAACAATGAAGTAGTAGAAGTACAAGTAACAAAACGAGAAAATGGATATAACTTTGAAATATTATATGGTAGAGAAGAAATAATAAGTGGAGTAATTAATATAGAAAAAATTGATGAGAATACTAACAAAACAAATACAAAATTAGTCATCAAAGGAATAGGAAAAATAGAAATCAAAACAGAAACTAGTGTTGTAACAGGAGAAGAAATAGATACTTTTGATACAAAAAATGCAATAGACCCAGAAGACCTTACTGAGGAAGAAATGAAGGAAGCATATAAAAAGTTAGAAGAAAGCAAATTATATGAATTAGTAGAACAATATGTAGAATTATTTACAGGAAAAAGTTTAGAAAATGTAATAAACCAAAATGGCAATAAAGATAATAATATTATTAATACTCCAAGTTCAAAATCAACAGCTGAAAACCAAATTATAACATATTATAGAAGAACAACAATAAACTATGAAATACCAACTGGATACAAAGCAGAATATACATCAGATACATATAAAACATTTAGTAAAGATAATGTAAGAGTGTCATTATCAAGTTATAATGCAAGGAAAGATGAATACTTAGAGTCAATTGTAGATTCATATATGAAGGTATATGAAGAAAATAGTTATTATAAAAATGTAACAAAATCAGAAGAAAAAACTATGCAAGTAGGAGATAAGACATTTGATTATATAGAATTATCATATGAATACTATAATCAACAATACAAATATATATTTATATACACACCGATAAATGATGAAGAAATATATACAGTTGAAGTAGTGGCAATAGGAGACTTTAATCAATCAGAAATAGAAAGTTTCTTAAAAATAAAATAATAATAGACAATCCAACTCAGAAATGAGAAGGATTGTTTTTTTATGTGTGCCCAGCATGGGCAACAACTTGTGGGTGAAAGTCCCATACAGTGCCTGATAGTGGCGAACTGTTAGTGAATGACAAGGGTGTCCATCGCG
>JAAWFD010000026.1 GCA_022794615.1 Clostridia bacterium | reverse complement strand
ATAAATTTTTGACCTTTTTTTGCCATAAAAAATACACCTCCATTTAGTATTTTAACATAGGTTCTTTTTTCTATGTCTACTAAATGGGGTGCATTTCATCTCCTCCATATTCTTTTAATGTTTTCACTAATCCTGATTTTTTTTCTCTTTTTACTTGATATATATCTTGAAATCCAAATGATAATATTGTCGAAATCATTGCAAAACCTAGACATATAAACATTGGTATGTAGTTATTTATTACAAATAAGTATCCTGCTACTAATGATGCAATTCCATCTAATATATAATACCAACTTCCTCCTTTTGCATCAATCTTTGAATATAGCCCTTCTCCTCCTTTTGTTGATACAGAATCATATAATAGGTTAGTTTCTGCTATTGTTTTTATATCATATCCGTAGAGAAAATATTAAATCTGCTATTATTACACTTATTGCACCTGGACATATTATTAAAATTAATATATACAATGTAATTAATATATTTCCTAATATTATGCTTTTTCTTTTTCCAAAAAAGTCCGTAATTGCTACTGCTGGTATTTGCATTAGTATTCTAAATAATAAGTAAAACCCATTTATTATTAATACTTCTGATGCTGTTAATTTTTTAGTTATAGTGTAAAATAAGAATTCTATTGAATAGAAAAATAATAAATCCCATGCAAACATTTTATATATTGGGTATAATTTTGCATTTTTTCTTTTTATTTTACTTAATTCTTTTTTTGCTTTCATACATCTTCTCCTACTTTTTGCTATTTTATGTCATAATTTTATCATACTGTATTTTCTTTTACAACAAATTATGAAAAGTTGATATCTAATAAATTCTTTAATGTATATATATTCTTACCTTGTAAAATAGTATATATTTATTAAGTATACCCATATTCATTTTAAAAAAATAGCTAATTCTCTAGGTAACGGTAATCACCGTCGCCTGGAAAATTAGCTATAATAAAAACTTATATACATATAATTACCATCTAGCACTATTTTTCGCCTTAGAAATCAATCTCCCATGATATTTACTATATGATACAAAGAACTTTTATTAAGATTTATACATTTTATTTTACTTCTACATCTAGTTGTAGATTCTCTCCATTTATATTAACTTCTGTATAACCATTATGGTTTTGATTATATAAAACTTGTACTGTTAATGTGTCTTTCTTGATTGCATCTTCAAATTTCTTTATAACATTTTCTATTTTCTCATTTCCTGATACATATAAATTAATTTTATCTAATACCTCAAAACCTTTGTCTTTTCTCATATTTTGTATCTTTGATAATACTTCACGAACATATCCTTCTTCTATTAACTCAGGTGTTAGTGTCGTATCTAATACTACACCAAATTCTCCTTCTCCACTAAATGCAAATCCTTCTTTTCCTTGCATTGTTACAAGTAAATTTTCTTGTGTTAATTCTATTGTTGTATCTTCTATTTGTAAATATTCTATTCCTCCATTTTTTACCTTTGTTGCAAGCTCCATTTGGTTCATTTTTGATAATTCTTGTTTTATTTGTGGTATTAGTTTTCCATATTCTTTTCCTAATACTGGTAAATTTGGTTTAATTTCAAAGCTTACATATTCTGTCATATCTGCACCTAAAACGACTTCTTTGACATTTAATTCTTCTTTTACTATTTTTCCATAGTATTCTGGCAATTCAGTTGCTGATATTAATATTTTTGATAGTGGCTGTCTATTCTTTATATTTGAAATATTTCTTGCACTTCTTCCAAGTTTTACTAGTTTATATGCTAAATCCATTTCTTTTTCTAACTTAGTGTCTACCAAGCTTTCATCATATTCTGGCCATAAGCATAAATGTACACTTTCAGGCGCATTTTTATCTAGTCCTACCACTAGGTTTTGATATATCTCTTCTGTTATAAATGGTACAAATGGTGCTACTACTTTTGCTAGTGTTGTTAATACTTTATATAATGTTGTGTATGCTCCTATTTTGTCATCTTCTAGAGTTTCTGTCCAAAATCTTTCTCTATTTGTTCGTATATACCAATTTGATAATTCATCTGTAAAATCATCTATTAATAATGCTGCGTTTGTTATATCATAACTTTCTAGCTTTTTGTCTACTTCTTTTACTAATGTATTTAATTTTGATATTATCCATTTATCCATTATATTTTCTGTTTTATAGTTTGCATATTCTAATGGATTGAATTTGTCTATTTCTGCATATAACACATAGAATGAATATACATTCCAAATAGTACTTAAAAATCCTCTTTGTGTTTCTTGTACATTTTCTAATCCTAATCGTGTTGGTAACCATGGACTACTACATGTATAAAAATGCCATCTTGTTGCATCTGCTCCTACTTCATTTAGTAGTACCATTGGGTCTACTCCATTTCCTTTTGATTTTGACATTTTTTGCCCTTTACTGTCTAATACATGTCCTAATACTATACAGTTTTCATATGATGGTTTATCAAATAAACAAGTTGATATTGCAAGTAATGTATAGAACCATCCTCTTGTTTGGTCTATTGCTTCTGATATGAATTGTGCTGGAAAATTTGCTTCAAATATTTCTTTATTTTCAAATGGATAGTGTAATTGTGCAAATGGCATTGAACCTGAATCAAACCAGCAGTCTATTACTTCTTTTGCCCTTTTCATATTGTTTCCACATTCTGGACATTTTAAGTATACTTCATCTATATATGGTTTGTGTAATTCTATATTTTCTGTTACATCTATTCCTTTTTCTTTTAATTCTTTTATTGAACCTATACATTCTTTGTGACCACATTCACATTTCCATATTGGTAATGGTGTTCCCCAATATCTATCTCTTGATATTCCCCAATCTATTACATTTTCTAAGAACTTTCCAAATCTTCCTGTTCTTATTGTATCTGGATACCAATTTATTTTGTTGTTGTTTGCTATTAAATTGTCTCTTAACTTTGTCATTGCTACAAACCAACTCTCTTTTGGATAGTATAATAGTGGTGTGTCACATCTCCAACAATGTGGATATGAGTGTAAGTGTTTTTCTTTTGAAAATAGCTTGTTTTCTTTTTCTAACCATTTACATATATCTTCATTACAATCTCTTACAAATCTCCCTGCCCAAGGCTCTACTTCAGGTACAAAATTTCCTGATTTGTCTACTAAATTTACAAATGCTATTCCATTTTGTTTTGAAACTAAACTGTCATCTTCTCCATATGCTGGTGCTATGTGTACTATTCCTGTTCCATCTTCTATTGTTACATAGTCTCCATGTATTACAACATATGCTTTTCCTTCTGGTTTTGCAAATGGTATTAATTGTTCATATTCTATTCCTAATAGTTCTTCTCCTTTGTATGTTTTTAATACTTCATATTCTTTGTCTTTTAATACTTTTTCACATAATTCTTTTGCTATTACATATGTTTCATATGCTGGCTCTTCTTCTGTTCCTACATTTACTTTTACATCTACATATTCATATGTCTTATTTACACATAGTGCTAAGTTTGATGGTAATGTCCATGGTGTTGTCGTCCATGCTAATATATATTTGTTTTCTTCTCCTTTTATTTTAAATTTTGCTATACATGTTAGGTCTTTTACATCTTTATATCCTTGTGCTACTTCATGTGATGATAGTGCTGTTCCACATCTTGGACAATATGGCATTACTTTGTGACCTTCATATAATAGTCCTTTTTTCCACATTTCACTTAATGCCCACCATACTGATTCTATATATTCATTATGGTATGTTACATATGGATTTTCCATGTCTACCCAATATCCTACTTGTTCTGTCATTTTTTCCCACATTGATACATATGTGAATACACTTTCTTTACATTCTTTTACAAATTTTTCTACTCCATATTTTTCTATTTGTTCTTTACCTGATATTCCTAGTTTTTTTTCTATTTCTAATTCTACAGGTAAACCATGTGTATCCCATCCTGCTTTTCTTAATACTTGATATCCTTTCATTACTTTATATCTTGGTATTATGTCTTTCATTACCCTCGTTTCTATATGACCTACATGTGGCTTTCCATTCGCTGTTGGTGGTCCATCATAAAATGTGAAGTATCTTCCTCCTTTATTCATTTCAAAATTCTTTTTTATTATTTCTTTTGCTTTCCACTTTTCAGCTACTTCTTTTTCCATTCCTACAAATCCATTTTTTAATTCTACTTTTTTATACATTTTCGTTCCCCTTTCTTTTAGATAATTATAAAAAATCATCCAATTCATTCCTATTATTTAGGACGAAATGGATGTTTCCGCGGTACCACCTATTTTAATAATTAATTAGTAAATCTTAATAATTTTAAATTTGTTTGGCTCACTTATTAATTTATTCTCTCTTTTTTACTCTTAACGCAAGTATACGGCAAAACTTACTTTTCTTTTCTGTTTTGCAACAACATAGGTGATAATAAATAATTTTTACTTATATGGATTTCACCATTCCCATACTCTCTACTAGTTATTTTATTATTTATCGTGTCCTTGTTTTTGTTTTTCCTTTTTATTTTATGTTACTATATTAACATATTTTTTTTGCTTGGTCAATATCTTTTTTACATTTTAGTACAATGCTTTTATATCCCAAATAGTACCATCAACTGTATCATTTAAAATAATACCAATATTATCAAGTTCAGTTCTAATTGCATCAGCTGTGTCAAAATCTTTAGATTTCTTGGCTTCTAATCTTTTTGAAATTTTTTCATTTATATAATTTTCATCAATATTAAGTTTTTCTACATACTTCTTCTTCATCATAGATATAAACTCATTTGGTTCTTGCTCAAAAAATCCTAATACTAAATAAACCTCATTAATATTCTCTAACATTTTATTTAATGTCTTTGCTACTAGTTTTCTATTACCTTTATTTGCTGTTTTCATTAAGTTATTTGCATGTTTAAATATACTATGTAAATTTGAAATAGCACCTGCTGTATTAAAATCATCGTCCATATATTCTATAAATGTAGGTATTATATCATTTACAATTTCATCATCTATTTCTTCTATTGTTTCTTGTTCTGCGTATTTTTCTATAAATTCTTTCATTGCTTTTATTGTACTGTAAAAGTAGTACATATGGCTTTCTGATAATTTAAAATCACTATCTAAAATATCCATATCAGAACCATAGTGTTTTGATAACATTAAATATTTTATTACTTCATAATTATACATATTTAATGTCTCTCTTATCGTTAGAGAATTTCCTAATGATTTACTCATTTTTTCTCCATTTATTTTTATTAATCCACAATGTGTCCAATATTTTGCAAATGGCTTGCCTGTTAAGCATTCACTTTGTGCTATTTCATTTTCATGATGTGGAAATAATAAGTCTCTTCCTCCTCCATGAATGTCTATCGTTTCTCCTAATGTATTTAATGCCATTGCTGAACATTCTATGTGCCATCCTGGTCTTCCTTTTCCCCATGGTGATTCCCAATATATTTCTCCTGGCTTTGCTGATTTCCATAGTGCAAAGTCTATTGGCTCTTTCTTTCCTTCTTCTGTCTCTATTCTTACACCATTTAACATTTCATCTATTTTTCTATGTGATAGCTTTCCATATTCAGAAAATTTCTTAACTGCGAAGTATACATCTCCCCTTTCTGTTGGATATGCATATCCTTTTTCTATTAATTCTTCTATAAATTCTATTATATGTCCTATATATTCTGATGCTTTTGTTTGTATATCTGCTTCTGGTATATGTAAGTTTTTCATATCTTTTTCATTTTCTTCTATTTGTTGTTTTGAAAATTCTAATGCATTTATTTCTTTTTCGTTTGCTCTTTTTATTATCTTGTCATCTACATCTGTATAGTTTCTTACATATGTTACTTTATATCCTTTATATTTTAAATATTGTGTTATCATTGCATATACTATCGCTTGTCTTGCATGACCTATATGGCTTAAATCATATACTGTTATTCCACATGCATACATTTTGACTTCTCTATCTTTTATTGGCTTGAATTCTTCTTTTTTTCCACTCATTGAATTGTATATTCTCATCGTTCTTTACCTCCCTGTCTATTATTGTGGCATTTATTTTGTTTGTCATTATACTACAAATGTATTGATTTATCAATACTCTTGTTTGTTTATCTTACTACTTAACTCTATTATTTTATTCATTTCATCGTCTTTTGCTACTTTATTTTTTCTAATTTCTCCACATTTTTTGCACTTAAATACTATTATATATCCTTTCTTACTATTTGTTTCTAATCCTATTGGTTCTAATATTCCATGACATTTTTCTGCTCTATCCCCTGGATTTTTGTCTAGGTGCTTTGAGTGTAAACAGTATGGGCAATGATTTCTACATGAATATCCCAATTTATTTACTTTTTTTCCACAATTTTCACATATAAATTCTTCATCTATTTCTGTAAATTTGCTATTGTTCATTAACTTTTCTCGCTTTCCTCCTTGTTTGTTCTACTTTAATTTGTATATTAATATTTAAAGTCTCCTCCTCCTAAGAACTCCTTTATTAACGAATTTGTTGGTATCATTGTGTTTGGTATTGGCTCAAAATATTTTAACATTTCACATAATCTCCTTGCTTCTGGGTATTCTTCTTCATCTGGCTTTATTTCTTCTAATAATGGTAATACTACATTTTTAAATGCTGATAATTCATATATTAGTGATGTGTTAAATATACTGTCACTGCTTTCTTGAAATGGGAATATGTTTTTTTGTTCTCCTTTATTTACTAATGACCATGTCCTGATTGTGTCTTTTGCTGAATATCCTCTAAATTGATAGTCTCTTACTATTCTTCTTATTAATCTTGTGTCTGTTGTTGATATTCTATTGTAATAGTCCATATTTAATACTGTTAATGCACTTATATATATCTTGTATTTTTGTTCCCTTGGTATACTACTCGTTAATTTGTCATTCAGACAGTGTATTCCTTCTATTACTAATACTTCATCTTCTTCTAATTTTAGCATATGTCCACAATATCTTTTTGTTCCTTCTTTAAAATCAAATTGTGGTATTTCTACCTCTTCTCCTTTTAATAATCGTGTTAAATGATTGTTGAATAAGTCTAAGTCTATTGCTTCTATGCACTCAAAATCGTATTCTCCTGTCTCTGTTTTTGGATTTTGCCATCTTTCTACAAAGTAGTTGTCTACTGATATTGTTACTGGCTTTATTCCATTTAATTGTAATTGTAATCCTAATCTTTGTGCAAATGTTGTTTTCCCTGATGATGATGGTCCTGCTATTAATATGATTTTGATTCCTTTTCTTTGTGCTATTTTATCTGCTATATTTGCTATCTTTTTTTCGTGTAATGCTTCATCTAGCATTATTATATTTTTTATTCGGTCTTCTTTTATTGCTTTGTTTAATCTGTATACTGTGTCTACTTTTAGTATTCTATGTATTGTGTCATATTCTTTAAATGCCCATGCTAATTTCTTTGCTTGGTCATATTCTGTTAATTGGTTTGGTGATTTCCTTGATGGGTATCTTATTAGAAATCCTTTTTCATATTTTACTACATCAAATACTGGTGTTGCTCCTGTTCTATTGGCTATTTCTCCATATATATAGTTATAATAGTTTTCGCATTTATATGTATATATTGCTTCATTTTCTTGTACATCTAATTGCAATAGACCTCTATTGGTTTGTGTTTCTTTGAAGAATGTTTCTGCTTCTTTTCTATCCATTTTTATTTTTTCTATTTTTATGTCTTTTTCTATTATCTCTCTCATTTTATTTTTTAATTTTTGTATTATCTCTTCTGTTGTATCTTCGTTTTCTATATCACAATACATTGAGTCTCCTAGTTGATAGTCTACTTGCATTAGTGCTTTTGGATATAGTTCTTCCATTGCTTTTCCCATTATGTATATTAGTGTCCTTCTATATATGTTTATTCCTTCTTTTTCTGTGATATCTATTAATTCTATTTTTCCTTCTTCTTCTATTTCATAGTCTAAGTTTTTATATTCATTATTGAATTTTGCTCCTATTACTATATCTTCACTTCTTTCTATTTCTTGTTTTAATATTTCTGATATTCTTTCTCCCTTTTTTATTTCTATTTCTTTGTCTTTATATTTTACTTTCATCTCTTCTTCCTTTCTATTTCTTATGTGTTATTTATTGTATTTTATATGATATTTGTTCTTTAGTCAATAAAAAAGATAGATAATTCATCTATCTACATTATCATAAGCTATTTCTTATCTTTATTATTAACTTTTTTATAAATTTTACTTATTTCTTTTAATTCAATCCTCTATATTATTAATAAATATCATATTTTTATTTGGATTACATTTTTTATATAATAATGGAACTTTCTTTCCTATTCTTTTTCTGCACTCATCATAAAACTCATTTATTTTGTCCTTATCTTCACCTCTAAAATCTCCCCAATGATTTTCTACTACAGCTTGATATATTTCCTTTGAATAACAGTCCAGAAATTCAACTTTAGTATAAATATATACATCGCTATCTTCACTTAATGTAACATCTATAACTTTTCCATAGCAAAACTCTGCATTTTTAAAAAATCTTTTTCTTTTCAACATATTTATAAATGGTAAAAATGGAATCCATACTAGAATTATAAACGCTCTATTCCAAAAGCAGATTACTATTTCAAATAATATAAGTAATATACTCAATAAAATTGATGTTTTTACTGTATCTTTCCACTCTTCCTTTATAATAGATTCTTTCATTAATACTTCCTCCTAATTAAGATAATAATAAAATTATTGTTATACTTTTTTGTCCTGTCTATTTATTTCCTTCAAAAACTCTGTATTCTGTTATATAATATTTATATTATTTTTTCGATTTGTTCCATTGAAATTGGACCTAATCTTAAAATCTGTATTTTTTCTGAAGTACAATCTATTATTGTACTTCCTTCTCCAAATAAAACTGTTCCTTCCATAATACCATCTAAATTAGGAAATTGTTTTTCTATTTCATCTAAACTAGTACATATAGGTTTACCACTTATATTAGCACTAGTCATAAAAATTGGACTTTCTATTTTTCTAATCAAATTTTCTAATGCTTTTGATGTTGCCATTCTAACTGCTATAGTAGCATTCCCATCAGTAATATAATTAGGTACTTCTGGCCTCTTTTTTAAGACTAAAGTAATAGGTCCTGGCATAAAAGCACGAATTAATTTTTCAGCTTTTCTATCTACTATAGCTATACTTTTTATTTGTTCCTCATCTGCACACATTACAGCAAATAATTTAGTTTTAGGGCGTTTTTTAACTTTCATTAAATTTTCATATGCTTTTATTGAATTTATTCTAGCACATAATCCATAAACCGTATCTGTAGGAACACTAATTACACCATCTTTTTTCAGTATTTCTGCTAGTTCATCTGTTTCATCTTGTTTGTATCTTTTTTTCATATTCATCCTCTTCCATTCATTACTTATTCAATTTAATAAAAATGATTATAACATGGATTATAGCATTTTTTTACTTGAAAGTATATAAATAAAAGGCAAATTATTTATAATTTGCCTTAAAAATATAATTTTATTTAATAAAATAATTCATTTTCTTATTAATACTTATTATTTCATTTTTCATCCCCATACATCTTTCCTTTAGAGTCTACTTGTATTTCATATCCATATTCAAAAACATATACTAAGCTGAAAATAATTAAGATAATCATGACATCCATAAGTTCTATGCTAATATTCATATCTATTTTTAGAATTGCTTGGAATATCAATCCCCCTATTATAGGACCTATGATTTCTATTATTAACAGAATTGCTATTTTTCTAATTGAATTAACATTTTCCATGTTAAACGGAGTGTCTTCATTATGAATATTCAAGAATAGCTTTTCAATATATTTTAATATATTAAATATTATCACTATAAAAGCTAGTAAGCACAAGCCTATACATTCCCCTGTTACTAAATAATATGTTATGGAATGATTTGTAAAATAATCTTTCAAATTTGAGTTTGTGTCAATATAAAGTTCTCTAGTTTTTCCTGTCTTTTCTGCTGTGAGAGTTATAGTTTTATCCTCTACTTTATATTCACAAGTTTCTCCAAAAAACTTAATTTGTGTGTCAGAAATCTCTATTTTGTTTGCTATCATTGGAATTACAGCCATTGATAATGCTAATGCTATTGCCATAATTAATATTATTATTTTTCCTATTCTAGCAATTATATAAATTATTTTGCTTATTCCTTTCATTTTCTTTTGTTTTTCTTTTCTAAATTTTACTACACTCATTTTTATATCTTCATCTAATGAATCAATATCACTAATTTCTTCATGTACTAAATCATTTATTTTACAGTGAAATATATTGCATAGTCTTATTATCTTTTCCATTTCAGGATAACTGTCTCCATTTTCCCACTTTGACACACTTTGTCTTGATACTTCCATCTTTTCTGCTAATTTTTCTTGGCTCATTTTAGCGCTTTTTCTTAGATTGTATAGGTTCTCTCCAAATTTCATTAGATTACTCCTCCTTTAATTGTTTATTTTATTGTAGTCTTTATTTAAAATCTATAAACTTATGGTTGCATTTTATTTATAAAATTAAATGCAACCTAAACTTTACATTTTTTTACCATTTACCAAATTATAAAATTTATATTTACTTATTTTTATAAATTTATATATAAATTGGTCTTTTATATTAATAATACAGTAATAGTATAACATAAATATACTATTACTGTATGCAATTTAATGTTTTTATTTTAAATACTCATTTAAAGATTTTATTTTAAACTCTAAATCCCCCATTTTTTCAGTAGTTACATACCCTGGTTTTGCATTAATTACATCTGGAATTCTATTTACAACAGTTGCACAAGTAAGTTCTACTGTTGCTGGTTTTTCAACTGTTATAGTTGTTGTTGGCTCACCTTCTACTGTCCAAATATTTTTATCAAATTCATCTGGTGCATATACTTTTCCTATACATTCTGATTCTATAGTAATTCCCTCTTTTGTTTCAGTTGTAACAACTGCACTCATTCCTGTTGCATTTCCCGCCTTGACTGTCATATTTAGTGTAGATGAATATATATCTTCTTTATATGTTTGTGGTATACATCTTTGTGTTTGACTTATCGGTGTTAATCCTAATTTAGAACATAACCAACCATTTACATTCCACATATATGAAGGTAAATATTCTCCTCTTTCTATTATAGCTTGTCTTTCATCTGCTGAGATTCTATCTACTGATGCAATCTTTTCATCAAATTCTTGTAATGATAGCCCAGCTCCATGAGCTTCTGCTAAGGCTATTCCATATTCTTCTACATTATAGCTCGAGCTTCCCTTTATTTTAGTTATTCTTTGTGTAGATCCTGCTAATGATGTAATTAATTGTCCCCAATATATATCTTGGTATCCTGTTCCTGTTATTGTGCAATTATTTTTCTTAGCTACTTCATCAATTTTAGCAGTTAATTTTGGGTTAGAATTTTGTGGATAAAATGCTTCTTCACATGTTGATATTGCATTTATTCCTAATTCTGCACATAGCATAAAGGGCTCTTCTACTTCTGCTATTAAGCTTCTTGTTGTTACTATACATACATCTGGTTTTACATCTTGTAACATCTCTCTTGCTTGTTTTGCATCTGTTATTATAACTCCTAATTTATCTTTTCCTATTATTTCTCCTATATCTTTTCCTACAACTGATGGATTAATATCTATTGCTCCTACTATTTCTACTCCCTTTTCTAACATATATTGCATTGTATATATGCTCATTTTTCCTACGCCATATTGTACAGCTTTTATTTTTCGTTCCATAATTTTGAAACCTCCTTTGTTTTATATTTTGTATATTTTCTGTTTTTATATACATTCTTTTTATATCATATATGCTCTTTTTTTAGTAGGTTTTTAGCTATTTTTTAATTCTATTTTTGCATAAATTCATTTTTATATGTATATAATATTATAAATATATTAAGTTTTAAATATAGTATGGGAGGACATGTTATGGATTTAAATCGTATTCATTCAATTTTAAATAATAAAGAGAAAGTTGATGTTCTTTATGATGAACGACCTGTTTGGATTCAGGGCTTAAATAATAATGTTGCAAAAATTGGCTTTGTTGACACTTTTGAAGAAAAAGATGTTTATATTGAAGATTTATATGAGAGAAATTTATATAATTAAATTTTATACTAATTTCCCAGTCAGCGGGAATTCCGCCAACTGGGAAATTAGTAATTTTCTAAAATATATTCTCTAAAATTCTATTTTTTCTTGTATCCATTTTGTTAATTCATCTATTTTTACTCTTACTTGTTCCATTGTATCTCTATCTCTTATTGTTACAGTATCATCTTCTAATGTATCAAAATCTATAGTTACACAATATGGTGTACCAATTTCATCTTCTCTTCTATATCTTTTTCCTATTGATCCTGCTTCATCATAATCACACATAAATTTCTTTGATAAAATGCTATATACTTCTTCTGCTTTTTCTGATAACTTTTTTGATAATGGTAATATCGCAACTTTGTATGGTGCTAATGCTGGATGTAAATGTAAAACTGTTCTTATATCTCCTTCTGTAATTTCTTCTTCATCATAACTATTGCATAAAAATGCTAAAGTTACTCTATCTGCACCTAAAGAAGGCTCTATTACATATGGTACATATTTTTCTCCTGTCTCTTGGTCTAAATATGTTAAATCTTGTTTTGATACTTCTATATGTCTTCCTAAATCATAGTCTGTTCTGTCTGCTATTCCCCATAATTCTCCCCATCCAAATGGAAATGCAAATTCTATATCTGTTGTTGCCTTACTATAAAATACTAATTCTTCAGGTGAATGGTCTCTTAAACGAATATTTTCTTCTTTTATTCCTAAGTCTAATAAGAAGTTTTTACAATTATCTTTCCAATATTTAAACCATTCTAAGTCTGTACCTGGCTTGCAGAAAAATTCTAATTCCATTTGTTCAAATTCTCTTGTTCTAAATGTAAAGTTTCCTGGTGTTATCTCATTTCTAAAGGCTTTTCCTATTTGCCCTATTCCCATTGGTAATTTTCTTCTTGTTGTTCTTAATACATTTTTAAAGTTTACAAATATTCCTTGTGCTGTTTCTGGTCTTAAATATATTTCTGCTTTTGCATCTTCTGTTACTCCTTGGAATGTCTTGAACATTAAATTGAATTTTCTGATAGCCGTAAAATTGTGTGCTCCACATTCTGGACAATTTATTTTATTTTCATCCATGTATTTTATCATCTTTTCATCTGGCCATCCATCTACTATTTCTTCGCAATTGTGCTCATGCATCCATTCTTCTATTAATTTATCTGCTCTATGTCTTGTTTTGCACTCTTTGCAGTCTATTAATGGGTCTGAAAATCCTCCTACATGCCCTGATGCTACCCATGTTTGTGGATTCATTAATATTGCACAGTCTAATCCTACATTGTATTTATTTTCTTGTATGAACTTTTTTATCCATAATTTCTTTACATTGTTTTTTAGTTCTACTCCTAATGGTCCATAATCCCATGTGTTTGCTAATCCTCCATATATTTCTGAGCCTGGATATACATAGCCTCTAGCTTTGCATAAGTTTATTAAAGTTTCCATTGATTTTAACATCTTTTTTCCTACCTTCTTATTTTATTTTGCTTATTATATTCTCTTTTGTCTTTCTTGTCAATGGGATATACTATTGTAAGAATATAAAAAATTTTTTAAATCTATTGTCAAATTTTTATTTATGTGCTAATATAATATAGTAATTCATTTAGGGGTATAGTGTTAATGGTAGCACATCGGTCTCCAAAACCGCCTGTGAGGGTTCGAGTCCTTCTACCCCTGCCAATGTTTATTAGAGGTATTTTTAAAACCTCTTTTTTTGTTATTTGTTGTCTCAATTTATACAGCAGAAAAGACATATCTTTAGAGTATGCACCCTAATAGATATGCCTTTCTGCACACAACGATTCAGTTTTGGTTTTCAGACTCTTTCCTCTGCTTTTCCATCTTCTCACGCATATACTCATCTCCTTCTTATTGCGTATCGGTTTTCCGAAATGGTCAGCAACTTCCATTATTCCAATAAAGTAAAGTGCTCGTATAAGAAAAGCAGTAGACCATCTAAAGCTAATAATGGCACTGTGTAGAGATGCATTAACTGATGCCATAATTAGGGTAATACCCACTACTATACCAAGAGTAATAAGTACAGTCAACACCATATGTCTCCTAGTACACCAGAAGAAGTATAAAAGATATATGCCTCCTGCATACAAACTAACGAGTGCTAATTTCCAGCCCAGCCACTCGCTTTCCCAATACATACCCATTACAGTTTGCAGCATGGCGTAACTTAGCACTACTACGACAAAAGTGATTGCTGTTTCTGCGAAAAGAGTTCCTTTTGTTACTGTTTTCGTTGTCATTGTGTTTACCTCCTTGCCTTATAAGGCGTTGAATATTGGCTCACGCCATGTGTATGATATTTTTTAAGTATACTATATTTTACATAAAAAATTAAATTTTTAAAGTCTTTTAGCTTAAGTTTTAATATTAATTACTTAAAACTAAAAAATAATTCTTCAAATTCGTCCAAATCTAATCCAAATGCCTCTTTCATTTTTATAATATCAGTAACATAAAATTTGCCTTGTCCTTGCAATTTATTTTTTAGAGTTTTAGGTGTAATGTCAAGTATACTCGCCAATTTTTCTAATGATATATTATTTTTCTCCATATATTTACTTATCTTTATACCAATTAATTTATTATCCATATTAACTCCTTTTGTTTCTTTTACGGAAACATTTTATACTTTTCTACTATTTTTGTCAATATATTAGATGTTTTGTAGTAGTATATATTATATTACCTTTTGACTTACTATTACCCATAATTTAGTGGTTTACAAACTTTTTCTTTAATGTTATAATTTTATTAGTTTAATTTTAGGAGGGATTATTTTGAATCATTCATTTCCCCAAAGGTTTTCGCAACTTTTGAAAGATTCTAATATGACTTATGATGAAGTTGCCAGTGCCCTAAATCTTAAGTCTAAAGGTACAATTTCAAAATATGCAAATGGTAAAAATAAAAAGGTTGATTTAGCAACAGTTATAAAAATTTCAGAATTATTTAATGTATCTCCTGTATGGCTTATTGGCTTAACTGATAATATGCATTATAAAATAAAAAAGTAATTTATCTTTTGATTATTCTATCAAACACTTAAATTACTTTTTCATTTTTTCCATTAAATGTAATATATTTTATATATTTAAAAATATTTTATAAAATTCATATTTACCTCTTGTATTTTAGTATTTTTTGTAGTAATATATAATCTCAAAAAAATTATATCAAGAGGTAATTAAAATCAAAAAAATAATTTTATCAATAATCATTTTTACAATATTAATATGTATCTTTTTTATTCCCACAATAAATCGAGGAAATTACAACAAAAATCCAGAAATAAATATAGATATTAATTGTGGAGAATTCCAATGGCCTATTCCTGGATATACTAGAATAAGTTCATATTTTGGAAAAAGAACTGCCCCTACAACAGGTGCAGCTATTAATCATACTGGAATTGATATTCCTGCACCAGAAGGCACTAAACTAATTGCAATTTGTGATGGAGAAATTACTTTTACTGGATTTCTTGGTGGTGGTGGATATACAATAACACTTTCGGTAGATGATACTAAATTCACATATTGCCATGTTTCCCCTACCTATATAGTTAATGAAGGTGATGAAGTATCTCAAGGTGAAGTTATTGGATATGTTGGTCCAAAATATGTATATGGTGTTAAAGGCAATCAATACTCAGATGAAAATGGTAAACCCACAAATGGAGCAACTACTGGATGTCATTTGCACTTTGGTGTACGTATAAACGAAAAATATGTAAATCCTATAGACTACTTTAAATAAACTATATTTTTTAATTCTATTCCATTTTTTCCATTTGCATGTTATAATCATAATCAATATTAAACGAAAGGAAATGAAACACATGACTACAAAGCTAATAGCCAAAAATCCAACTGCATACCACAATTATGAAATAAAAGACACAATCGAAGCAGGAATTGTACTTTCAGGAACTGAAATTAAGTCAATCAGAAATGGAAAAGTAAATATAAAAGACTCATATGCCACAATAAAAGATGGCGAATGTTACATTTACAGCATGCATATAAGTCCATATGAGCATGGAAATATATTTAACAAAGACCCTTTAAGAGATAGAAAACTATTGCTTTCAAAAAGAGAGATATTTAAATTATTTGGTATGATTAAACAACAAGGATACAGCCTAATACCAATAAGTATTTATTTTAAAGGTAGCTTTGTAAAAATTCAATTAGGCATTGGTATTGGTAAAAAACTATATGACAAACGCCAAGATATTGCCAAAAAAGATGCTGAAATGAAAATTAGACGAGCAATGAGAGAAAAAGAATAACATATTTATAAGACATTCCAATATAATTTATAGAGGAATGTCTTATGAGAATGAAAAAAGTTAAAATTTTTGTATTAAATACTCTTGTTTTACTATCTAGTTCCATTATTTTACAAATAATAGGAATGTCTTTTAATGTTTATATATCTAATAAAGTAGGCTCAGAAGCTGTTGGAGTCTTTGCTCTTGTTTCATCAGTATATTTATTTGGAATTACCCTTGCAACTTCTGGAATAAATATTGCAACTACTAGAGTTATTTCTGAAGAACTTGCTTATGATAACTATGATGGTATAAAAATTTTCGCTAGAAAATGTATAATTATAAGCCTTATTACTGGTATAATCGCAAGTACCATTTTTTTCATTTTTTCCGATTTTATAGTTCACTCTTGCTTGCACAATAGAGTTAGCCATAATGTTATTTATACCCTATGTATTGCTCTTCCATTTATTTCTATGTCATCTGCTATAAATGGATATTTTACTGCTGTACGTAGAGTTTATAAAAATGCATTTGCTAAGTTCTTTGAAGAGTTTGTAAAAATAATAGCAACTGCATATATTGTAAATCTATTTCTTCCTGCTGGATTAGAATATATATGCTTTTCTTTAATTTTAGGAGATGTTATTTCTGAAGTTCTTTCTTTTATATATCTATATATTTTATATATAAGAGATAAAAACAAATACTTAAAAAGATGTTTTTCTAAAGATAATCTTACATATACAAAAAGAATCTTACATATATCACTTCCTATCGCCTTTACTTCATATATTCGTTCAGGTCTAGCTACCTTCAAGCAACTGCTTATACCATCAAGTCTAGAAAAAAGTGGTATTGGTTGTTCTTTAGCTTTGTCTAATTATGGTGTTGTTAGTGGTATGGCTATGCCAGTTATTATGTTTCCAAGTGTTTTTATAAATAGCTTTGCAGGTTTATTAGTTCCAGAATTTTCAAGATACTATGTAAAAAAGGATTATGCTCGTATAAAAAAAATGACATATTTCATACTTTCCATAACTATCTTGTTTTCGCTATTTGTTAATCTTTTATTATTTGCATTTGCAAATAAAATATCTATAACACTATATAATAATTCAGATATTGGATATTATATAAAAATATTATCTTTTCTTGTTGTATTTATTTATTCTGATTTAGTTATCGACAGTATTTTAAAAGGAATTGATGCTCAAGTTAGTGTTGTTTTTATAAATATAGCTGATTGTTTAATTACTATTAGCTTTATATATTTTTGTGTTCCTCATTTAGGTTTTATAGGTTATTTAATTTCTATATTTATTAGTGAAATTTTTAATATTATTCTAAGTGGTGGAAAATTGTTATTGTTATTAAAAAATTTTAAATAGTTTTTATATATAAAAAAAACATCTAAATATATGATTTTTAATGATTTCTAATAAATTTTATACTGCTCAGTATATTTATTGACATTTAATATAAATAATTATATACTTGAGCTAGAAAAAATGAGGCTGAGCTTATAGTAAACAAGCTATTGTCTTATAGAAAGGCTTTAGTTGTAAATTACAAACTTTTGCCTTACAGAAAGGAATGATGTCAATTATGAAAAATTTAATTGAAATTAGATGGCATGGTAGAGGTGGTCAAGGAGCGAAAACAGCATCACTTTTATTAGCAGATGCTGCATTCAATACAGGCAAATACATTCAAGGTTTTCCTGAATATGGCCCAGAAAGAATGGGTGCCCCAATTACTGCATATAACCGTATAAGTGATAATCCAATCACTATTCACAGTAATATCTATGAGCCTGACTATGTTGTTGTAGTTGATGATACTTTACTAGAATGTGTAGATGTAACAGCTGGACTAAAAAAAGATGGTGCAATTATTATTAATACTACAAAAAAATATGATGATTTCAAAGATAATTTAAAAGGATATGAAGGTAATGTTTATTGCATAGATGCAAGAAAAGTATCTATAGAAGCTTTAGGCAAATACTTCCCTAATACACCAATGCTAGCTACAATAGTAAAAGTTACAGGAATTATGTCTGATGAAGATTTTCTAAATGATATGAAAGGCTCTTTTAAACATAAATTTGCTAAAAAGCCAGAAGTTATTGAAGGAAATATGAAAGCTTTAGAATTAGCTTTAAAAGAAATACAAAAAGTAAAATAGTTATATAAAATATTTATGAATTTAGAAAGGAGAATTTAAAATGTCTGAAATAAATGTAAATACCCCTATGGATAAATTAACAATTGGCGGTAACATATATGAAGCTGGAAATGCAAAAAATTTCAAGACTGGAGATTGGAGAAGTGTAAAACCTATATATCTAGAAGAAAAATGTAAACAATGTGGACTATGCTTCCCTGTTTGTCCAGAAAATGCTATTCCAGTATGTAAAGATACTCTAAAGAGAACTGACTATGATTATGATTATTGTAAAGGATGTGGTGTATGTGCAGTTGTATGCCCATTTAAAGCAATTGAAATGAAGGAAGAAGGTGCCTATGAATAATGAGTATAAGAGAAAGATTAAGTGGTAATGAAGCTGTTGCAACAGCTATGAAACAAATAAACCCAGATGTAGTTGCTGCCTTCCCTATAACACCATCAACAGAAATTCCTCAATATTTTTCTACATTTGTAGCAAATGGCTCTGTTGATACAGAATTTGTACCAGTTGAAAGTGAACATAGTGCTATGAGTGCATGTATAGGTGCTCAAGCAGCAGGTGCTAGAGCTATGACTGCAACATCTGCAAATGGTTTATCTTTAATGTGGGAAATGATTTATATAGCATCAAGTTTACGTTTACCTATTGTTTTATCATTGGTAAATCGTGCTGTATCTGGACCTTTAAATATACACAATGACCATTCAGATGCAATGGGGGTTCGTGATAGTGGATGGATTATGTTATTTTCTGAAAATAACCAAGAAGCATATGATAATACACTTATGGCTCATAGAATTGCAGAGCATAAAGATGTATTATTACCTTTAATGGTATGTCAAGATGGATTTATAACTTCACATTCAATTGAAAATATAGAACTTGAAGATGATGAATTTGTTAAAAATTTTGTTGGAACATACAAACCTGAACATTATCTTTTAAATGATAAAGAACCTATTGCCGTTGGACCTTTAGATTTACAAGCATATTTATTTGAACATAAAGCTCAACAAGCACAAGCTATGAAAAATGCTAAAAATGTTATATTAGAAGTTTCAAAAGAATTTGAAAAATTGACTGGTAGAAAATATGGTCTTTTTGAGGAATATAAATTAGAAGATAGTGAAATAGCTATTGTATGTATGAACTCTACTGCTGGAACAACTAAATTTGTAGTAGATAATTTAAGAGCAAATGGAATTAAAGCAGGCTTATTAAAAGTTAGAGTATTTAGACCTTTCCCAAGCGAAGAAATTGCTAAAGCTTTATCTCATTTAAAGGCAGTTGCTGTTTTAGACAAAGCAGACTCTTTAAATGCTATTGGTGGTGCATTATTTAGTGATATTACATCTTCAATGTATACTGCTGGTGTAAATGTTCCTACTGTAAACTATGTTTATGGTATTGGTGGTCGTGATACTACAAGTAAGCAACTTGAATCAGTTTTCTCTGATTTATCTGAAATTGTAAAAACTGGTAGAATCGATAATCCTTATAGATATTTAGGTTTAAAGAAAGGAGATGAATAATATGTCTGAAGAAGTTAAAAAACCATATAATCTAAAAGAAGTTGTGGCAAATAAACCTTCAAGATTTACAGAAGGTCATAGAATGTGTGCTGGTTGTGGTGCTCCTGTTGTTGGTAGAATGGTTTTGCGTGCTTTACATGAAGATGACCATGCTGTTATTACAAATGCTACTGGATGTATGGAAGTTTCTACTTTTATATACCCTTACACAGCTTGGACTGATTCTTTTATTCACACAGCATTTGAGTGTGCTGGTGCTACTTGTGCTGGTGTTGAAGCAGCATATAAATCTATGAAAAGACAGGGAAAATTACCTGCTGATAAAACTACTAAATTTATTAGCTTTGGTGGAGATGGTGGTACTTATGATATAGGTATTCAAAGTCTTTCAGGTGCTATGGAAAGAGGCCATGATATGACTTATGTGTGCTATGATAATGGTGCATATATGAATACTGGTATACAACGTTCTTCTGCTACTCCCAAATTTGCTGATACAACGACTACACCTGCTGGTAAAGTTGTGCCAGGTAAAATGCAAACAAGAAAAGATTTAACATCTATTATGGTTGGTCATCATCTTCCTTATATTGCTCAAACTTTGGCGATGGGAAATCTTAAAGATTTATATGAGAAATCAGAAAGGGCTATTTATACAGAAGGTGCAACTTTCTTGAATATTTTATCACCTTGTCCTCGTGGTTGGGGCTACCCTACTGATCAGCTTATGACTATCAATAAATTAGCTGCTGATACTTGTTATTGGCCTTTATACGAAGTTGTTGATGGTGTTTATCATATTACTTATAAACCAGCTAAAAAACTTCCTATTGAAGAATTCCTACGCCCTCAAAAACGCTTTAAGCATATGTTTGCTCCTGGTAATGAGTGGATGATTGAAGAATTCCAAGCTGAAGTTGATAAGAGATGGAATGAACTTATTACTCTTGAAGAAATGACAAATAAATAATAAAAATTAGTATATTATTTTTCAAGGATACTCATTTTCGAGTATCCTTGAAAAATTGCTAAAGTATAAAATAAATACACATATAATTCAAATTTTTTAATTTGCATTAGTAACTTAAAGTTTTGTTATATTTTACTTACTTTTTTCCTAACCATAAAATGCTGTGTAAACTTGAAACTTCCCTTTTTCAAATACCAATATCCACATACACAAAATACTACTGCACCAATAAAATTTACAAACATGTCTTTCATTGTATCATATAATCCTATATCTAAAAATCCACCATTGATTACTGCTAGCTCTTTTCCCTCTTTATCAAATAAAACTGTTTTATCTATATCTTTTACCACTATAGATTTATTTGAATTTGTTTCATCTAATGTAACAGTCGATATTGTAGATATTATTTTATCTTTTTGCATATCTGTTAGCATTATGTTATCTGCTCCCCATTCTACAAATTCCCATAAAACCCCTATTGTCATTGAAAAACAAAATGCTACTACTGCTACATAAAATGGTGATAGACTAATCTTTTCACTATTTTCGTTTAATAAGTTAACTAATGAGAATCCTACTCCTGCACATAAAAAACCATTTAATGTATGTAATAGTGTATCCCATATTGGTATTCTAATATAAAAACTGTTTATTTCTCCTAATATTTCAGATGAAAATATAAATAATAATATTACTATTTCAAAAAAATTAGGGATTTCTATTTTAAAATTCTTTGATATAAAAAATGGCATCATTAATAATACTAATGTTAATCCACATAAAAATGCATTATTTAAGTCTCCATGTATTAATTGAGTTATTAAACAAAGTAATACTAAAATTCTTATTACTATATATACTAGCAAGCTAGTTCTTTTGGTTTCTCTATATACATCTATTATTCTTTTCCTTTTTTTCTTCATTACTTCCTCCATTTTTTGTTCATTATAAATTAAATTAATAAAATGGAACTATAGCTAATATGTTCCATTTTTATTATACTCATTGTATATACATTACTATACAATAAATAACTCGTTCTATTTAAATAATGTCTTCATTGCTGAATCTATTTCTGATTGATCTCCTAAGTCAGCATAACAATCTATAAATAAATATACATCTCCTGCATCTGCTACATATAAATTGCCTATATATCTTTCTTCTTCTCCATATGTATATGAATAATATTTAAATTCTGTTTTTCCTATTTTCTTTGATAAAACTTCTGTTACATCATCATAATTTGCGTCTGCATATGTTTTATCTTTTGCAGCCACCTTATCTAATGTATCATAACTTGGGTCAATTGATGTTTTAGATATAGTAGAAGCATATATCTCAACTTTATTATTTTTATCTAATACAGCAAAACTATAATAGTCTGCATAATCTGATCCAAATCTCTTTATGATTTCTTCTTTAGTATCATATATGTATAAGTCAGATGATGGGTTTACTGATATATTTGTATTTGGTATAGTAACTTTTTTTGAACTAACATTAGATGCTATTGCACCTATAATTATAATTGCAAAAAATACTACAAATATTATCGCTACTGTTATAATTGAGTTCTTTTTATTTGTTGCTGGGTTGTTTTGTCTTGCTCCGCTTATGTTTGTTTCTTCATTTTCTACATCATAATAGTATCTTCCTTTAACTTTCTTTATGATTCCATTATTGTATAAAAGTTGAAAATTTGCTTTTGCTTTTCTTTCTATTACATTATGTGTCATAACTAATTCATTTATTATTTCTTTCTTTTCTGCTGTATTTTCACTATTTAATGCTCCTAACGAATCAAATGCCTTTTTTGTTTCTTCAGTTTGTTCTTTTACAAAAAAATGTCCGCCTGCTCCTTATCAGCAAGGAACACCCGGACTAAAGCCAAAAGGCATTTTGATTCTAATGTAGAGATTATATCATACTTACACA
>JAAWFD010000038.1 GCA_022794615.1 Clostridia bacterium | reverse complement strand
TTTTTTCATAATGTTTAATTGCTTCTTCCAAGTCCTTCTCTTCTTCTATAATACAATAATTATTTCCACAATAACTTCTTGTACCTATAATTTCTGGATGACTACTTTTTCCACATAAAAATATAAAAAAATCATTTTTAGCATATTTCCAAGCTATTTTATGAACTCTAATAACTTTTGGACATGTATAGTCTTTTATTTTTATTCCTCTTTTTTCTAATTTATGATAAATATAATTAGGAATTCCATGAGCTCTAATTATTACTTTAGAATTGGTATCCTTTACTTGATTATAATCATTAATAAATTCTACTCCCATTTTTTCTATTTTATCTATTACTAGTTTATTATGTGCTAATTCTCCTAAACAATATATTTTACTATTATTACTTTTTACTTCATTTATTGTGCTTTCAACTGCGTTTTGGACTCCAAAACAAAAACCAGCAGTCTTTCCAAGTACTATTTCCATAATGTTATCTTTCCCCTTATTTTTCTATCATATTTAATATTTCTTGCTTTAGTGTACTAACCATTTCTTCTTGACTTACTTTTTTTATGATTTCTCCTTTTTTAAATAGCAACCCTTCCTTTATTCCACCTGCAATACCAATATCTGCTTGCCTTGCTTCCCCTGGTCCATTTACACTACATCCCATTACTGCAACTGTGATATTTGATTGTATTGTTTGTAAAAATTCTTCTATTTGTTTAGCTACTGGAATTAAGTCTATCTGTGTTCTTCCACACGTTGGACATGCTATTAGGGTTGGTGTTTCTTTATATAGTTTGCAGTCTTTTAATATTTCTTTAACTACTTTTATTTCCTTGATTGGATCATCTGAAAGTGAAACTCTAATTGTATCTCCTATTCCTTGTCTTAATAAATATCCTAAACCTATACTAGATTTTATTGTGCCACTAAATTCTGTTCCTGCTTCTGTTATTCCTAGATGTAAGGGACAATTAAATTCTTTTGATGCTTTTTCATAACTCTCTATACATAAGTCGATATCTGATGCTTTTAAGGATATCATATAATCATGAAAATCTAGTTCTTCTAATAGTTTTATATGTCTTCTAGCACTTTCAATCATTGCACTTGCAGTTGGCCTCCCATTGTTTTTTTCTAATAGGTCTTTTTCTAAGGAACCACCATTTATTCCTATTCTGATTGGTACTTTTTTTTCTTTGCATTTTTCTACAACTTTTTTTATTCTTTCTTCTGAGCCTATGTTTCCTGGATTGATTCTTATTTTATCAACTCCTGATTCTATTGCTTGTAAGGCTATTTTGTAATCATAGTGTATATCAGCTACAATTGGTATATTGATTTTACTTTTTATTTCTTTTATTGCTTTTGCATCTTCTAGATCTAAACATGCCACTCTTATTATTTCACATCCTGCTTCTTGTAATTTTAGAGTTTGGTTTACTGTTGCTTCAATATCTTTTGTTTTTGTGTTACACATTGATTGTATTACTACTTTGTTTTGCCCCCCTATTGCTACGTTTCCTACCATTATTTGTTTTGTATTTTCTCTATTCATTTTTTATTCCTTTTATATAAATTATTTATATATAGTAAAAGTAGACTTATCTATTACTAGATGTCTACTTCTATTTTCTATTTATCTGCTATGTAATATCCTACTCCTCTTTTTGTCATTAATATTTTTGGCATAGAAGTATCTCGTTCTATTTTTTCCCTTATTCTTCTTACTGTTACATCAACTGTTCTTATATCTCCATAATATTCGTATCCCCATACCTTTTCTAGTAGTGTTTCTCTTGTTACTACTTGCTCTGGCTGAGATGCTAAAAATTTTAATACTTCAAATTCTCTTAGTGTTAGGTCTATTATTTCTCCTCTTACTTTTACTTCGAATTTGTCTAAATCTAATTGTAAGTCACCTACAACTATTTTGTTTTCTTTTTGTTTTGTCTCTGTTGTTTGACTAATTGTTTGTATTTCGCTTACTACTTCTATTTTTCTTAAGTTGGCTTTTACTCTTGCTACTAATTCTCTTACACTAAATGGCTTTGTTATGTAATCGTCTGCTCCTAATTCTAATCCTAAAATTTTGTCAATTTCACTGTCCTTTGCTGTTAACATGATTATTGGTACATTTAATGAATTTTTTATTCTTTTACATACTGATAATCCGTCTAGTTTTGGTAACATTATATCTAATAATATTAAATCTGGCTTTTTTTCTAGTGCTACATCAATTGCAGTTATTCCATCACTTGCTTCTATTGTGTTATATCCTTCTTTTTGTAAGTTATATACTAATATGTCTACTATTGGTTGTTCGTCATCTACTATTAATATAGTTCTTGTGTCTCTTTCAATTTCATTATCCACAAAAATTCCGCCTTTCTATATTTAGCTTTATTTTTATATCCTAGTTATATCATAAATGCTTTTATTATACAAGTTTTTTGGCTAATTTTCTTTTTTATTTAATTTTGGTTCAATATTTGCTAATTTTAACTTTTTCTATTACTTTTATGTTATATTTTAAATATTTCTTAGAGTTATTTTAATTAATTTATTTATTACTATGTTTACCTTCTTTTATTCTTTCTAGTGCAGTTGCTAATTGATCTGGACATGATGTTCCTCTTCTTCCACATGGGATTCCTTTTAGTCTTTTTATTGCTTCATCTATTTTCATACCCTGTATTAAATTTGATACTCCTACTGTATTTCCTGCACATCCTCCTTGTATGATTACTTTTTTTATGATTTCTCCCTCAATTTCTATTATCATTTCTTGAGAACAAACTCTTTCACTTGGTGTAAATCTATATTCCATCTTCTTTTTTCTCCTTTCTTTCTTTCTTTCTTTCTTTCTTTCTTTCTTTCTTTCTTTCTTTCTTTCTTTCTTTCTTTCTTTCTTTCTTTCCTTCTTTCTTTCTTTCTCTC
>JAAWFD010000002.1 GCA_022794615.1 Clostridia bacterium | reverse complement strand
TCGCGATGGACACCCTTGTCATTCACTAACAGTTCGCCACTATCAGGCACTGTATGGGACTTTCACCCACAAGTTGTTGCCCATGCTGGGCACACATGATAAAACAGAATGCCAATATTTTAGCATTCTGTTTACATAATGGCTCCTCGTGTTGGTACTCGTAAAATCTTTCGTACGTTGATATGTATGGCTTTCATTTTTTCTCATTCGTTTTTTGGGAAACTTTTGGGAAATCTACCTAATTTACATATCTACTATTTCTACTTCAATATACTATTTATAATATTTATTCTTTCTATATTACATATTTTAATTATTGTTTTTGTAAATAGTTTTACTATAATTTTCTCTCTCCAGTTTAATTTCTTTATTATTTCATCTAATACTACATCTTTCATTTCATATACTCCTTCTATCTATTTTTGAAGCTTCTGAAATAAAAATATAGGCTTTTGTGTTGCCTTTGGGCAACCTTTTACGAAAGTGCCATTTTCTTTTATGAAAAATTATTTATATATTGTTTTAATATATATATATTTTTTACGAAAATAAAAAAATAACACACTTTTAATGTGTTATGGTATTATTTTATATAATTCTTTTATATCTACTTTTAAAGCCATTGCAATTTGAATTAAAGTACTTATTTTAGGCTCTTTCTCTTCTCTTTCAATTCTGCTCAAATGTCCTCTATCAATGCCTGTTAGTCTTGATAGCTCTACTAAACTCATATTCTTTTCTAATCTCACTTGCTTTATTAAAATCTCTACTTTCATAAAATCACCTTTTGTCTTTAGTATTATCTTTTTGTATATCATTTATTCTGATGCCTTTGGGCAACTTTATGAAATTTTTTCGTCCACTATAGTGGAAATTACTATAGACATAGAAAAAGAGGCTTTTACACCTCTTCTGCTAATCTGATTATTTTTCTAAAACTTCTTGTTTTTGACATGTACTTCAAACTTTCTAATGATAGTAGTTTATAATCTTCTAATAACTCGTTATATTCTTTTTCTTTTTGTATATTTAGATTTTTTATCATTTGTAGAGATTTTAAATAATATTCTTGCATATTATCATCTCCTTCTGTTTTTATTTTAGCAGATTTTGTATGAAAATGCTGTTGAAATGTGTCGAAAAGAAAAAAGAACTATTTGTCTAGTCCTTTTCTTTTTTTATAATACTCTATAACATTAATTGGTGGTAATATAAGTGTTGGTATATTGGAATTAGCTGTATATGTTGAAATAATAGCTCTTACATATGGATATAATAACGAGATTCCGTTTATCTCAAATTTCTCTATATCTTCCCCTTCAATTGCAAAGTTACCTTCTAAAACTGTCTTCATATAAAAAGGATAATTTTTTGCTTCTGCTTCATCAAAAACTATTATTTCTAATTTTATTTTCATTCTGTTATCACTAATATTTGTTGTATGTTTCAAATCAAAATCAATATCAATTTCCTCTTTATCATTAGTAAATTTATCATTTTGTTTTAATACAACTTCTTTTATTTGATAATTTATAAATCTTAATTTACTTTTTACAACCTTGTCCATTATGCAGCATCCCCCATTTCGTTATACTCATTATTTTTGATTTCCAACTTATACTTGTTATTTTTTATACATTCATTACTTTTTTCATTGACTTTATCAATAATAATTTCATTTAATCCACAATTTTCATTAAGATTGTTATCAGTTGAAATAGAAAAACAATAATTACTATTAGTACCTATTTCATATTTTCTTAAGCTCTTTACTAACTCTTCTGTAGTAAAATCATCTAAAAACTTTTCAAAATCCCTTTTTAATTCTTCCCAAGACATCTCTTTAAATTTCACTTTTCTCACCCATTCCCATTAATATATTATTTGTTACATCTTTTATTATTTCAAATTCTTTTTCATAGTCACTTTCATATAATCTAATACTTTTTATGCAACTGTCATCAACTACACAAATAAAAATCTGATTAAGATTATACCCTATTCTTGTTTTTTTATTAAATATTTTACTTATATTTCTTTTAAATCTTAAATCAAGATTAAATACATTTTTAAATATCTTACACCCTTTAAAATAGATTGTATTTTCATATAACCAATTAATCATATACCCATCTTTAAGTTTTAATTTTTTATATTCTTCATCATTCTTCACTTTATCATAAAAAATTTTCCACAGCCCAAGAAACTTTCGCAAATTTTCAAATTCATTTAAATCTACAATTTCATCTTCTTTACATTTTATAACATTAACTAATATAACTCTTTCTTCTATTAAATCAACATATTTTGGATATATCTTATTTTTATTAATATAATTCCTTATATTGTATAATATAGCATTTTCCAAATTGTCATAAAAATATATACCACTTCCTAACCAATCATCCTCATTATTAGACTTATTGTATTTATTATTACTTAATATTAAATTTGCACTTTGGTTTTCTGTACCATGATATCCTACTATTGTAGTGTCAAATTTATTCATTTCTGCTCCTATTATATTTTTATTGTTTGTATTTTAGAACAGTTTATACTAAAAGAATAAAAAATTCAATAGGTTTTTATAAAAATATTACAATTCTTTTATATTATATCACACTTTTTTATTTATGTAAATAACATTGTTTTAACCTAAATCTAGCCAATTTTCAACTTTTCAAAATTAATTTTAAACTATTTTTATTTCAAAGTAATATATTTTTAGGCACAAAAAAAGAGATAGATTAGAAAACAATCTAACCTATCTCTTATTTTTATTTATAAGCATTTCTATAACAATAAGCATATCGTTTTGTTGCTTCTATATAAATGTAATCTACATTTGAAGATATATTTTTTAATATCTTAACTTTTGTGTTCGCTAAGTATGTATAATAAGTTCCTCGCATATTTGAGTTAGCATATAGTATTGTTCTGCTTTTCAATTTCTTATATTGATTTACTGTTGAATTTTGAACAGTTGAAATAATATTTGAAGAGTATGCACTAGTATAGCAATATGCGTATCTATTTGTAGCTTTTATATAGATATAATCTATATTGTCTGTTACGTGATTTAATACTTGTATACATGTATTTTTTAGATATGTGTAATAAGTACCTTGCATGTTCGAATTTGCGTATAATATTGTTCTATTCTTTAATTTGTATATATTCCCGACTTGCGTACTATACTTGCTCACTGAGCTAGTTTCTGTGCAAGTCTCTGTGTTTTTTATTGTTGTATCTACTTCTTTATCTATATTATCATTACTAAAAATCCAAAAGTTTTTGTAATTTGCATACTTTTTGAAGTTTTCTTCTGTTACATATACTGAATTTCCATCTACGACTACTCCTGCTTCTCTTCTTGAAGCTGTATTAAATTTTCCACTGTAAAGATAAGAATCGTATACTTGTATTACATTGTTTGTATCTGCTACTAATACTATGTAATGCCCTCCGCTTGTAAATAGTCCACTTCCGCAACTTGCTATTACAAAATATTTACTGTTTCCTTTGCTATCTTTTTGAGTCAAATAGCTTAACATCTTATCAAAGTTAGATGTACTATGATATTCATTAAAATCAAAATAATCTGCTATAAACGGAAAGAAAGCCCATGCTGTTCCGTTATTAGCTGTTCTATATCCATTATCTACAGCTATATTTGCAAGCGTAGTTGGTAATATTGCTCCTTTTGAACTTGATACTACCATCGCTCCAGCCGTTGGACCGCAAGCAGATGATTTCATAGTTTGACTTGTGTTATTTGTACTAGAATACATTATATTTGCCCATCTAGTATCTGCTTGCGAATAATATGTAAGTCCTTGATATTCTCCTAGCAAGTTATTTCCTTTCCCTGTAAAATCACCATTGTATGAGATGTTTTCTTGCTCTACTACTCCATCTGTTTCTATTGCTCCTTCATCAGTTACCAACTGTTCTTCTTGTTCTGAACTTTCTATCAATTCTACAGTTGATACATTTTCTTTATTTTCTGTGGCTTGTTTTGTTTCATCTGCTATTTGTTGTGTTTCTTCTGATACTATTATTTCTTGTATTAATTTATCTTGTATGTTATTTAATACATTATTTATTTTTTCATCTTTTACAAAAATAGTACAAAAAACACTTGCAACAACAACGATGCAAGTTAATAATATTAATATTTTTCTTTTCATTTTTCTAATCCTTTCTTTTTAATCTGTTATTTCAAAAGTCTTTACTTTTTCCATTAAGGTTTTTACAAACGAATTTCCTCGCAGTTTAAAATATATATCTGTACTATGTGTAAGCGCTTCTAATTCATAATGTGTTATTTTATTTCCTCTTGCTACTGCTCTATCATAAATATCTAAAATGTCATTTCTTAATGAACATTTTATAGCTTGAATCATATAAAATATGAATGTAAAAAAAGACCCAACAACTCCTATAAGGAAAGTTATTTGAATCCAATATATTCTAATAAATTCAATTATTGACATTTGTATTTTCCTCCTCATTTGTTACTTGTGTTTCTTCTTTCCATCTACCTATTGCCATATACATTACTTTTGCATTTGTTGCTACACCATTTACTACTGCTACTAAATATGTTCCGCCGTGGATTCGTTTCTGTCGAATATGGCAATCCATTTATTAACCATGCTGAACTTTCTCCGTTTTCTACCCATTTTGTTAAAATTGGTTTGTCCACAAATGGTATTGGGAAATCATTTAAAGTTAAAGCTGAACTAACAAATAAAGCACCAAATGCCGTATTTATATCTACTGTTCCAAATTCTTTTGAGCCCCAACACTTCAATGTTCCATCCGAATACTTTTCGTAATATCCTTTTTCGTTGTGTCCTCGTTCTACTAAATTTGCTACTTCTTCTAATACTTCTGATAATGTTAAATCTTTTTGTACTGTTTTTTCTTGTTTAGCTTTGATTATAAAATTGCACACAAAAGACGGTTGTATAATATCAAATGCTTGTCCGCTTCCTAGCGGTTTTGTGTTAATATTAGATTCTTCACTGTTGTATGTAGTTCCCCACGCCCCAGCTCCGCTTTGAAATTGTTGACTAGCTAATTCTACTAAAATTGCTTTTGCGGGTAGCTCTTCTTTTGTTAGTGCGTGTTTCTTCTCTCCAACTTTTTTACCTAAAACATTAAAAGTATCGCTATTTGCATCTAATCCTACTGGAACTTGCTCTCGCATATCTGGCAAATTAAATGTTGTTGAGCCATCTCCTTCGCCATATGCTGTTCCTAAAATTTTAAATAACTCACTATATTCTGTTCTTGATATGGCTTGTCCATTTAATAATAACCAGTTTGTTGGAATTGTGTTGGAGTACCATAATGATACTGTTCCTATTTCTATAGAGTCTCCTCCACCTCCACTATTTCCAGTGCCTATGTTTTTTGCTTTAGTTTTTTTATTTACTCCATCTTGTACAATCATTATTAAATCTTCATCATTTACTTGTTCTGCCTCTGCCATTTCACTTATTTTAATATTGCTCATCGTCTACACCCCATTCCGTTCTTATTTTTTTGCTATCTTCAGTTATTAAATTCATACAATTTTCAGTTACTAGACTTTTTTTATAAAAGTAATCATCTTGTACTTTTATTTTTAATTTAAAAGTAGAGCCGTACAAAAATTTTACTTGGCTCTACTATTGTTTCTAATATTTTAATCATATGCTATCTCCTAATTTCATTAAGATTACTTTATAGTCATAATCAACTGTAAGTGGAACGATTACAGGATTTGTTTCATTATTGATTACAATATTTTCTATTCTTATATTAATTCCACTTTCGTTTAAAGTGATTTCAAATGGCAAAGACCCAAATGCATTAGCACTACTAAATGTAGACCCCATTTTCCAATTAGTTTTGGTTGTTGGTTTAAATAAACAATTTAATACAACACAATTTTCTTTACTTAATCCGTTCAGGATACGATATTTGTGTACTTCCTGTTTCTTTACTTATGTGTCCATGTAATATTTTTATATTATCTTTTAACACATAAGCACTACCATTTTGAACATTTGCAAGTTCTTGCTTTAAATTAGATAAAATTGTTCTATACTCTTTTTGAATTGCACTATATATACTATCAAAATCTAAAAATGTTCTCATATCTTGAAAACCTGTTATTCCGTTTATTGTTGTTTTAAATCTTGCTAGTTCGTATTGATATATTCCTGCATTGTTTTTTACTATATTCGTTTGTGTCAAGCTTGGATATTCATTTGTAGCTTTTACTATTTTATAAGCCCCTTGAACAAAATCGCTTTCTGTATTTTGTTTATCTAAATCTATTTCAATTACTAATTTGCAAAAAGCTGTATCATTACCTGCTATTATACTGAATGAACTATCTTCTTCTAAAAATCTTCCTTGTATACAAACTGCTCCACTTTGAATGGTCAAAATACTTCCATTGTATGTGATTTCCATTCCATTTTTATAGTTATCACTTATTCCATTTTGTCCATTCAAAAAAGTATTAATAAACAAAGCAAAAATTGGATGACCAAATGATTGCTTTGGAAAAACATGTCCTTTTAACATTTTTATCTATTCCTTTCTTTTAACAATTTATCTATGAAATCAATACGAATATTTCCACAGGTATATTTATAGAATTTGCCTGGTGTTATTTTAATTGCAGATATATAAGTGTCTAATATTATAGATTCTTTTGTTTTTATTGCTATTGGTGTTCCTACTTTGATGTATTTGTCATATAAATTAAATGTAATATTATGATTGTATGAATTTGATTTCATTGTATCTAAAGCTTTTTGAACTGCATCTTCATATTTTTCTGTAAAAACAGTTTCAACCTTTCCCTCTGCTCTATTAATATCATTCATGTCTGTTGTTGTTGTTCTGTCATTTAATAAATACAATGTATAGGTATTTGTACTTGTTAAAACCTCTACTTTGCTTACTATATCTGTTTTAAATACTTCTGTATAATTTGAAATCGCTTGTGCTTGTGTATCTATTAATTCTTTATCATAACTCTTATTTTCTATTGTCATTACTAATTTTCTATTAACAATAAAAAAATCATACACAATATCATAATTTTGTGTACAATTTGTCATCCATGTATGTAGATTATAGATGCCGTTGTTTACATTACTTACAGAGATTTGCTTTTTAGTATGTGTCTTTACAATTACTTCTAGATATTTTTTGTTTACAAAAGCATCTATGTTTGATATGAAGTTGTCTTTTATTGCTTCTGCAATAAAATCCTCTATCCCTTTTTCTTTTATCAAATTCTCTTTTTCCAACTTAATTTTTTGGTTAAAAATATTGGTTATATATCTGATTGTATTTTTATATACTTGTTTTCCATTTTCATTTTGAATATCTTTAATGGTTCCCCAATAAACTACTACATTGTTCTTTTTTATTGCAATAATATCTTGTGATTTTGTTGAATTGCTTTTTAATATATTTATAAGTGTATTTGCATTAGTTTCCTCATCAATATTAATTTCATAATCTGATATTTCTACGATGTTTTTTACCGAAAAATCTGTATAATCAAAAATCCACATAAAAACCTTATTTGTTTCTATCTTTATTTGTTCTTTTGCCCAAATCTGAACTTTTTTTGTATCTTCGTATTTTTCTCCTATAAAATTAGTAAAAGTTATATCTGTATTATATATTCCTCCAGTAGAAGGTGCTACTAATTCTAATTCATAATATCCACTTTGCTTATTGTATGTAGCTAGATAATATTGTTCATTAAAATTAATTATCACATTGCTATTCATATTGCACCTCCTACACAACTTTATAATAAGCTAGTACTGTAACTTTCGCATTTAATACTGCATCATCAGCTGTTATTCTTAATTCACAAGATTTGTTCTTTGGGATTCTAATTACATTGTCATTATTAAAATCAATTACATCTAAACTGAATAAACTTTTAACAGTCCCATCAGTCATTTGTTTATTAATATAAAAGTTATTTTCTTTTGTTCCATATAATAATTTTTCAAATTCTTGTATTTCTATATTTAAAGTTACAGTTTGATATAATTCTCCTTCAACATATAATTCGATTTTAGGATTTGTTACATATCCATCTATTTCTATTAAAACAGGGGCTTCTGTATGCCCTTCATTAATGTATTGCAAACTTCTCGTATTGTAATCGGTAAATTTACTATCCCAGCTGAAATCCCAACGAATTTCGTTTTCTTTAGACTCTATTGTATAAACTGCTGTAGTTTGTTCATACCATAAGCTTAAACAATCAAATATTATGGTTTCGCTTATCACACCGTTTGTTTGCTTTTGAGTTTTAGTCAAATTTTGTACATTTATATCTTTAAAATACTCTTTAAAGCTATCCCTAAAAGGTATCTTGTACGAAAACTTTAATGTTTCTGCTCTTTCTATAAAATCTACAAAGTTTTTATAATTATCATAGTTTAAGAAATTTACTATTCCTTCTATTTGTCCTTGTTCTACTTTTCTTAAATTTGTTATAAACATATTTCCCAATTGTTCATATTCTGTTGAATATGAATATCCTAAACCAGAAGGCTCAGTCAGAAAACAATATTTTTTTAAATTCGTTAATGAATATTTTTGACCTTTTTCATTTAATAAATAAAATTCTCTTATTTTCAAAACTTGACCTCCTACTAATTGTAATAATTCCCATATTTTATATTTCCATATTCAAAAGCAAACTCTCCTATCTCTTTTCCATCTAAAATTATAGATGGCTTAAATTGTTTAAATGCTTCTATTATTATATCTTTTAAATTTATATTGTTATCTCGTTGTTTTGTTAATGTAGAATTTATATCAAATGTTGTTGGAATTGCGTTTTGCATATCTTTAGTAACATTACTCATTTCATCCTCGAAACCTACTCCTATACCTTCTGCCATAAATTTACCAACTTCATCTCTAAAAACTGTTGATGGAGAATGAATACCAAAAAAAGATTTAATCCCATCCAATACAGATTGTCCAAAACCTTTTATCTTCTCTAATATCCATTCAGTAGCATCAGAAATACCATTCCATAATCCTTGCACTAAATTTAGTCCTACTTCGCTTATTTGTTCTAATCCTTCTCCTAAGCCATTAACAATTGAAGTTATTATTTGTGGTATTTTGCTCACAAGCTGTGGAATAGCTTTTATTAATCCATCTGCTAATTTTAGAATTAGAGTTATTCCTGCTTCTACTAATTTTGGTAGATTATTTGTGATTGCATCTATTAATTTATCTATAATTTCTGGTATCTTTTCTATTAAATTTGGTATTGCTTCTATTAATCCATCTGCTAATCCCATAATTAAATTTATTCCTGCATCAATCAATAAATCTATATTATCTATCAACCCTTCTACAATTGTCATTATAGCTTCTAATGTTTTTGGTATTAATTCTGGCAATGCCTGTCCCAGTCCATTTATTAATTGAGCAATAGCTTGTACTCCTACTTCTATTAAATTTGGTAATACTTCTATTAAACAATTTAATAAAGATTTGACAATATCTCCTGCTACGCTCAAAAATTTTGGTAAATACTGTTTTACCCCTTTTATTATCTCTGTTAATGCTTCTTTTCCAATTTTTAATAATTGTGGTAATGAAGATTGAATATCTTTTAATATTTGTGGTATTGCATCTTTTGCTATTCTAGTCACATTTTTAATTACTGTAGATACTGCATCAGATACTTGACTTAAATTTCCAGAGCCACTTAAGAAATTTTGCCAAGCTCCTTGCATTCCTGCCATGCTTCCTTGCAAAGTTTCTGTTGCTTCTTTAGCTGTCGTTCCTGTTATGTCTAGTTCTCCTTGTATAACATGTATCGCTTGATATATATCATTTAAATTACTTATATCGTATTTTACGCCTGTTACTTTTTGTGCATCCGACAAAAGCCTTTCCATTTCCGATTTGGTACCACCATAACCTAATTTAAGGTTGTCTAGCATTGTATAATTCTGTTTAGCAAACCCCTGATAAGCATTTTGAATACTTTCCATAGAAGTTCCCATTTTGTTAGCATTATCAGACATATCTATAATTGCCATATCTGTTACTTCTGCAACTTTTGCGGTATCTCCATTTAAGCTTTGCAACAAACTTGCACTAAAACTTGTTGCCGTTTGCATATATTCTGTTGCTGATAATCCAGCCGTTTTGTATGCGTTGCTTGCATTTTGAATTACTGTATCACTATTGTCTTTAAATAATGTTTCAATACCACCTATTTGCTGTTCTATTTCTCCTCTTGCTTCTAATACAGATTTTCCTAAGTCCAATATTTTAGAAGTAACTTCTTTTACTGCTGTTCCTACTGCTTTAAAACCACTAACTATCATGTCTCCAATTACATTTGCTTTAAGTAAATCTCCAAATTTTACTGCTCCACTTCCTGCATCATCAAAACCTTTTTTCATCTCTTTTAATTCTTTGTTATTTTTATCTGTTGCATTTTCCATTTCTTTTAATTGTGTTTCCGCTTGATTTAGCTGTGTTTTAAACAGTTTGACTTTTTCATTATTCGCTCCATATTCTGTTTCTGCTTCTATTAAGGCTTTTCTTAAATTTAATACCTTTGTTTTTTGCTCTTCTAATGTAGTTTTCATATCATTATATAATGTTTTTGTTTGTTTTAGCGTATTGTCTCCATTTGCAAATTGAGTATTTGTTAATTTTAATTCACTAGAAACTAATCTTAAATTCGAAGTTATTTCTTTTAGCGCTTTTTTGTATTCACTTTCTCCTGTTAATTTAACTGTTCCTCCAAAACTTGATGCCATAATATCTCCTTTCTGCTAATCCGAAAACATTTCTCCTCTATGATTAACTTTTTCTTCTAATTCTTGATAACTCATTTTTGATAATGTGAAATCATGATGGTTTTTATAATGTTCATATAATTTCAAAAATTTCCTTAATGTCATTCTACCTACTTCTTTTACTGAAAAACCTAATAGGCAATGTCCTACAAATAAAAACCACGAGAAATCGATTTTTGAATTATCGTTCTCGTGGATTACGCGTTTTTTTGTTCATTCTCTGATTTAGTTGCTTCTATTACTGTATTTTGAACATTGTTTGCAATTTTCTGTATTCCTAATTCCGTTATAAGTCTTCCTACTTGTTTTTCTGTTAGAAATCCTCTTTTAGTTTCTTGATTTTCGTTTTCTATGTCTATTCCTTCATTTATCATTTCTGTAATACCATATTTTAAAGCCTTAACATTTATTTCATGTTCTTTACCATCTGTTAATTCTCCCCATTTTTCAATAGTCTCATATTTGTCTTGTATTTTTTCCATTACATTTAAATTAAAAACAAGTGGGTATTCTATATTATTTATATTTATATGATTTATTTTATCTTGCATAATTCTCCTCCTAAAAGCAGAGTAGAGGATAACTCTACTCTGTTGGTGTTAATAATTTATCTAAATATTCTTGTGCTTCTTTTAATGTGTCAAATGTCTTTGATTTTTTCCAATCTCCTATTTTTAGACCATTTATAGCTTCAATTAAAGGCATAACTTTCGCTTCAATAGATACTGTATTAAACTCTATTGATTCTCCTTTTGTTTTGGCATCTGCTGTTATGCTTGTTATTTTAATTCTGGCTAAAAATTCTACTTTGTATCGTTTTATACCATTTACCATTTTTGTTATAACATGTCCATAGCCAAGTTCTGGTGCTGTATCATCCTGATTTTCAGTTATTTCTCCTTCATCTATTACACAACCTTTTATCTCTGAATATGTTTCATCATCTACATTGTCCAGTGTTAAGTTTAGTTTTGCACCTGTGAATGTACTTTCATATTCCGCTAGCATATCATCAGCATATAAAGAAGCTTCTCCTCTTTCTTCTGATAATTTAGCATCAATCATTCTTCCTAAAATTGGAACTAAATTATTTGGCAATTCTTTATATTTTTTTGTATCATAATCTATTTTATTGTATCTTGCATTTCTTAAACCTATATTAGCCATTTATATCATCCTTTCTTTTATGAATGTACATGTTCTGTGATATAGTCCTGTATCTTCTTCATGCATTTCTGGACTATCTCCATCCCATGTCCACTCGTTTTCTTTCATTATTTTTTTTATAGAACTCATTAACTTTAAATAATTACTTTCACTATAAATATCTATATCAACTGTAACTTCACTATATTGAATTTCATCATCGCTTGAAAATGATGGTTGGTCATCTATAATAGTCCATACTACATAAGTTTTTTCTTTACCTTTATACTTCAAGTGTGTAACTGGTACTTCTAATTTTGATAAAATTTTCTTTAATTCACTTTCCATTTTTTACTCCTTGCAAATATTTATTTTGTACTTTTTTCATTTCTGCTTCTATTTCCGACTTATTAAAGGATTTTCGCATAAATGGTTGCTTTTTAACTGTTGATGTTCCATGTTCAAAAACATTTGCAATAAGTGGCGCTGGCTCTTCTATTCCTCTTTTATTTATAAAATAACCATAAAAAGCGACTTTGGTATTAATTCCATCATCACTTTTTGTTTTATATGTTTTAGTTACCTTCAAGCACTTCATAATATTAGAATTTTGAAAACTTTTAGGAATATTTTTTAAAACTTTTTTATGTACTGCTTCTGCTCCTGCTTTTGTCATTTCTCCTATCATTTTTTCAGTATTTAGATTTAATTGTTCAAACCCTTTTATTAAATCATTTGGAATCTCCATATTGAACTTTGCCATTATTTTGTAACTTCCTTTGCTTGAATCTCTAGTTCTACACTTTCTTCATCTATATTATTTAAATACTCTATTGTATAAATTTTAGAATTGTACTTTATAAGCATATCTCTTGTTATTTCTGTTTTAGGATAACGAATTGTAAAATTAGTATAAGCCTTTTCAAAATCACTTCCACTTGCAATTAAAGTAAATCCTTTTGTAGTTTTGACACTTGCAAAAGTTTCGAGGATAACATTTTCTTCTTTTAACAAGAATCCATCGTTATCCTCTATTTTCATTGTCTTGAATATAGATATCTTTTTATTGTATTTTCCTGCATTTATCATATATTGTTCCTTGTGTGCATATCTAGAATTGTCTGCACTGTCTTATTTATGCTTTTATTGTCAACATACATTGTACGATTATCATGCATATCTTGACATAAAACATAAACTACAATGACAAAGTCTGAATATGAGTCTAATGTTTCATCTTTCTCATTTTCAGACTTTTCAGGTATACTTGTGTAATTCGAAATATAATTTTTAGCAATTTTTAAGTATGTTTTGAGTTCTATTTTTTCTTCCTCGCTAACTTCTGATAATCTTAAGTAGTTAACAAGTTCATCTATGGTAATTTCACTTACCTTTGTTATTTCTTTCATTCATAATCCCCCTTTTGGGTTATGCTTTTGTTGCCGCTGTATCTGATGTTCCTGTTACCGCAACAGCTATTTTTTGTGTATTTTCTACTTTAGCATCTAATTCGCTATATCCACATACACCTATTGCATGTTGTGTAGCAAATTTTTCAACTAATACTTGTATTTCCATTTCTTCTGTTTCTTTTACAGCTAGTCCTGAAAAATCCCCATAAAATATAACTGGTTTTGATGCAGTTCCTAATTTAGCAACTTTTTCTGAACAATAAACTGGTTTTCCAAGTAATTCATAATCCCATTTTTCATTGAAAGCTCTGTTTAATATATAATTTCCATCGCTATCTTTTAGTTTTCTTATAGCTTTTCTTGTTTGTCTATGCATAATCCAGTATGCTCCAACTTGGAAATCATCTGGAACTGATTCTTGAATGTCAATTAGTTCATCAGATGCCAAGCTAGATTTAGCACCTAATACAATTTTCATATTTTCACTGTTATAAGAGCCAACTATACCAGAAATTTTATTAGTTGTACCATTTAACATTTCTCCTTCATAGAACAATTTAAATTTTCTAGCCATCTTATCAACTACATAATTAGTTAAATTTAAATCACTATTTTTTAACAATGATTTTGATATTTTTGTTAATGCACCAATTAGGAATCCAGTTAATTCAACAGTACCAAACTTTCCTGAATGTGATACTAATTCATCAAATTCATTTGCATAAGCTACTGTTACATCATCTGTAGTATCATCATATTTTGGTATTGCTAACGTTCCTTTTCCATCATATTTAGTAGCACTAGCATAAAGTGGAGATATTTCTTTTACTTTATCCACTATTTTTTTAGCAATAGTTTTTGGTATAATTACACCATTATCACTTTTAGTCAGATTTACATCTACCTCGTTTGTTATTCCGCTTACTTTATTTCTAATAAATGTAGCAAATGCTTTTACATCTTTTTCTTCTTGTGTTAATTCTTTTTTATCTTCTACTTTTGGAGTTTTAGTTTCTAAATTTTCTACTTTTTCCATTCTTTCTATTGTAGCTTCAATGTCTTTTATAGTTTTTTCTGTTTCATCAAAGTTTTTAACTTCATCTTCTGTTAATTCCCTGTTTTCTGCTTTTGCAGTATCAACAATCCCTTTCATTTTTGCTTTTAAATCTTCTTTCTTTTCTAATAATGCTTTTATAGTCATTTTTCATCTTTCCTTTCTTTTTATAAAAATAAAAACAACCTAAAAAGGTTGTAATCTTGATAACTAAATTTTTTTAAGTCTTTCTTCAAATAATGAATAATCAACTTTATTATGTTCTATTGTTTCTGTAGTCTTGTTTAAAAGATTCCTTAAATTGCTTGGAACATGTTTATAATTTTTAAATATATTTTTATCAACACAAGCAACTGCCTTATTTTCATCTTCTAAAACATTTATGTCAAAATATATGCTTGCTTCTGTTGAGCCCATCCAACTTTCACTGTCTATTTTTTCTTTTATTTCTTCTTCTGATTTTAATGCTTTTTTCATATATAGTGGTATCATTGTAGAACTTTCAATTGTATTCAATAAATCAATACATTTTTGAAGTTCTAATGCATTTCCATGACAATTCAAAACTGGTTTATGTATCATAATCATTGAATTTTGATACATGTTTATGTCGTTTCCCATCATTAATAAAAAAGTTCCTGCACTAGCACACAATCCATCAACAAATGTATGAATTTTAGTGCCATTATCTTTTAGCCTTTGTAACATTGAACACATTGTAGAAGCAACAAATACTTCTCCTCCTGGCGTATTTAAGTAAATATTTAAATCCGATATTTCTCCTAAATTATCAAGTTCCTCTTTAAAGTTTTGTAAGCCTACTAAATTTGTATCTTTTTCTCCAGTCCACCAATCAATATCATCTGTAACAATTTCGCCATATATATATAAATCAGCACTCTTTTGAGGTATGAAATTTTTTATTTCATAGAACTTAATCATTGTTTACACCTCCCTTCTTTGAATTTGATGTATTAGTTTCTTCATTTATTGGGTAAGTTGTATTTGTATTAGGTATAAATATTTTCTTTGTTTTAGGGTCTAATAATACATCTCCTAAACCTAGATTAATCATATCTAAACCTTCTAATGCATCCATATCTTCTTTATATCTTACTTCATTTCTTGTCATCCAACCATCTCCAATGGCTAGATGATAAGCTTCATATCTGTCTTTAATAGATGTTTTTGCTAATTCTGTAAAGTCTGGTGCAAAATAAAAAGACTCTTTTTCTTTTTCAAGCAAAAAGTCTCTATTTAGCGCAGTGGCAAATCCAATAGCAATTGGCATTACTGCATGTCTTATAAAATCTTCATTATTCTTTCCTATGTGAAATATTTCTTTTACTTCTTCCGCAAAGGTCTTCGATTTTTCGTTTAGTTGGTTTTCAACTGAAGTGTTTGAAGCTTCTTGAAATTCCATGCCATTATTTAGAATTACGCAACTTGAAGCTCCGCTTACATAATCATTCCAAGATTTCTTTAATTCTTCCATTCCTTTAGTATCTAGTCTGCTTTGCGACTTTATAAAACCTTTTTTAGTTCCATTTGACTTCATTAATGCTAATTCATATATAATTCTTTTATATGCAGTTTGTAATGTTTTATTTATTTCTGTTATATATCCTGTTCCTGATGCTCCATCTTTTGTATTTCTTAATAATTTAATAAATTGAAATGATTTATAATTTTCTCCATTGATTTGTAATTGAAAATTTTTAAAAATTGGGTCAGTATTTTTCAATATGGTTATTTTATTTTGTTCAATATAGTTTAGACCTATGAAATCATTGCCTTTCTTATTTATGTAAGCATATCCACCTTTTCCTAGTAGATAATCTTCGCAAATAGCTTTTTTAAATTGAAATCCATCTAGTGTATCTTTGGTTTCTTTGTTTATGATGCTAACTCTTTTGTCTTCTACTTCTGTTGTTTGTTTTTCTCCATCTTTTATTGTTTTTTTATACAATTTAAATGGTATCATTGCAAAAGAGTCAGTTATTAATCCTATTGCACTCGAAATTGCTGGAATTGTTAACGCTTCATTTCTTCCTATTTCTTCGCCATTCATTAATGCTTTTAGTAGTATATCATCTACTTGATTTTCATCTACTTTTGTTTCTTCTACTTCATTTTTCACTTTTCTTTTAAATATTCCCATTTTCTCACCACTTTTCCTTAAAAACTTTGTACAACGAATCCATCTTCATATATATTTTGTTGCAATAAATATAGTGCAATTATTGTACTTACAACCATATCAACTTTTCCATTTGATTTTTTCTTATTTACATATTTGTTTAAGTTAGTATCTTCAACACATTTTGCATTTTGAAAGTTTATCTCATATAGTTTATCTCCATCATAACTAAATTTGCGTTGTAATATACTTTCTTGTAATAGTTTTGTAGGTTGATGCAATACACTTGAATGCTGTTTTACTACCACTGTTTCATATCCCGCACTATCTAATTTATTTGCGGTAGATATACAATTCATTCTATCATAACCAATTTGAATAACATGTACACCATACTTTTTTTCAATATTCATTATAAAATTTTCCACAAATTCATAAGAAATTATTTCATCTCCACATGCAAAACAACTACCTTCTTCAATAAATCTTTTGTAGTCTGTTCTTTCTCGCCTATTTTTTTCTTCAATTCTGTTAGCTGGAATGAAAGCCCATGATTTTGCATATATTATCTCATCTTTCATTGCTACCATTGAAACAGAAGTATTGTCATTTGTCATTGCTAAATCTAATCCTAAATATACATCTTTTCCTTGCCAATCAAATACCCCTCTAGTATTTTTACATTTTCTTAATTTATCAATATTTATAAATTCTTCGCCACTGTTTGATGGCATAAAATAATTCATATTTTTAGTTAGAAATTCTGTTCTTTCGCTTGGTTTTGCTAAAGCTTTTTCTCTTGCTCTTCTTATTTCTTCATAATTTTCCTCAATTCGTAATGGATTAGCCATTAAGATTCCTGTGTCATCCCACAAATGTTCTTCTGTTGCATAATATACTAATGCAAATAATCTGTCATCTTTTTCTGTTTCTTGATATATTTTCTTCAAGTAAGCTAATTCATCTAACATTATAGATTTATCTTCTGCATAAGCTGTAGTTAATCTAAACATTAGTGGGTTTCTTACATTTAGTTGACCTGAACGCATAGCTTCTACATTTGCATTATCTTTCATTGCTCCATATTCATCTGCTATAAAAGCACTTGGTTTAATAGAGTTATTTCGATTTGCTTCTGAAGTTCTTGGTTGATAGAACGAATGTGTTAATGTACATTCCATTCTACCACTCAATGTTTTAGGAATATTAAAATATTCTAAAACTGATGGACTTGCACTTAAAATTTGTGATATTGCTTTTTTTACTTCCCCTGCTAAATCTCTATCTAAACAAATTGAATAAAATTCTGAATATTCATCCTCTGTTAACATTAAAATTATAATTATTAATGCAGATAAAAAAGTTTTCGTATTTTTTCTTGGAATAAATAAATCTACTTCTCTATATCTAAACTTTTTAGAATCTGTTTTATATCTCCATCCAAAAATGTTTGCAATAAAAAAAGCTTGGAAATTTTCCAAACCTTCATATATACTTTTACCTACTATGTTTAATCCTGTTGCAAAATTTAATAATTTCAATATTCCTTCTATTATTCCTATTACTTTTGTGTTAAAATAATATGGATAATATTCATTGTTTTGTTTTTCTAAATCTTCTAAAAACCATTGGCATTGTTTCTTTACTTCAAATGTAGTAATTTCTTTACCAGATATACAATCCTCTGCATATTGTCTTGCTTTTTCTAATAACATTATGCTTCCCCTCGCAATACTTTAAGTAAAGGATTTTCTTTTTCTTCCGCTTTTTTTGGAATACTTCTTAAAGCAGATGCAATAGTCATTATATTTTCTTTTTCTATATCTAAAAGCATTTTTCTTTTTGATTGTACTTGTTTGTCGCATGCTAACATTGAAGCTGTCATATTAGCCAGTGATTTTGCATATTCTAATTTATATCGTGCTATTTCTTCTATTTCTTCTAAATTATCGGTAATATTTTTACATTCTATTTTTAACTCTATAATTAAGTTGTAAAATTCTTCTCTTCTTTCTTCTAAATCAAAACATTCTGCCTGGAGTAGACAATATCTGTTTATTACTGCTTCATAAATTGCATCATTTTTGTCTATGTTTTCTAATAATTTTTCTATTCTTTTAAATTCTTTATGTGCTATTTTGTTTTCTTTAACTTCTTTTCTTTCTTTAATCTTCTTTTCTGTACTTAATGATTTCTCTGCTTCTTCTCTTATCTTGAGTTCAGCTTTTGTTCTATGCGATTTTTTTTCAGCAGTCAAAACTTTAAATGGCTTTGTTGGTGTTGGCATATTGTCCATCTCCTTCCTATTTTTTGCAAATATACTGATGTGGGATTTTTTTTAAAGCAAAGGTATGCAGTCCGTGTTAAACTTTCTTCCGCTTCTCTTCCTATAAGTTAGGGGGGATGCTTGAAATATATCTCCACATTGTATATTTTTCTTTGTTATTCTTAATTATTCTATTTATATCATTTCTTTGTAGTCCTTTGCTTTGCAATAACTTAATAAATTTCTTCTTACTTATCTTCTTGTTAAACAGTTTTGTTATATATTCTTTTATTCTGTTGAATACTTGCAATATTTTCTTTCCTATTTTATTAATTGTTTCTACTACTTTCTTAAATGCTTCTGTAAGACTATTTATTATGTCTGTTGTAGTACCATCTAATGTAATTTCTTGCTTATCTGCATCACATATAATATTTACATTATTATTGTATAATTGTTCTGCTTGTTCTATTGTTATAGCTTTATATTTCATATGTTTTTACTCCTTATAAATATATTCTATTATGGTTTGTACAACTTTTCCATTTGTGTATATATTAATCTCATCATATTTCGTAATATTTTTTGGCTTATTTGTTAATATTGTATCTTCTTGTATGTGTTGTAATTTATTTCTGTAATATTCTATTTCCTTTTCTAGATTTATTATTATTTCTTGGTCTGTAATATTGTTATCGTGTTGTCTTACTTTGGCTTTCATATATCTACTATCTGTTGTATGATTGCAATATTCGCTACAATTCTTTTTATTGCATTGTTTGTTCTTTTCTTTATCGCAATCAAAAAGAATTTCTGCTTTATCATTATGAACTAATAATTTAATATTATATTCTTTCATCTTTTATTCTCCTGTTCGTTTATTATTTGTTGTACTTCTCTTCTTGAAATTTCTCCACTCTCACACATTTCGTGATGATAATGACATACTGTTAATAAGTTGTTATTATCTAGTCTTTTATTGTAATCTTCATTTATTGATATATTATGATGTACTTCTAAATCTTCTGTGTTGTATTTTGTTACTGTATTATATAAATCTCTAATGCATATCTGACATAGATATAAATCTCTTTGTTTTATTTCTTCTCTCTTCTTTTGCCATATACTTGTCCATCTGAATTTGTCCGCTTCTGTATTGTATTTTTTTCTCTGTGGCTTTTGGCTACATATAAATTTACTATCATGTATCTTTCCGCAATATTGACAACTTTTTAACATTATTTATTTTTACCTCCAAAATATATAGTTAATATAGTTCCACATATTATTGCTGTTATTATTATTGCTTGCATTTCATATCACTCCTTTTTATTTTTGGTTTATATTCAAAACACTTTTCATAATGCTTACAGTCTTGGCATTTTCTTTTCATACAATTGTTATAATTAATTTTATCTTTCATAATAATCACACTTTGTTACTATTAAATTATTTGATTGCTTTATTCTTATTTCACAATCATTCTTATCTTTATTTTTACAATTCTTGCATTGTTCTTCTATATATTTTTTATATCTTTTTTCTTCTGTCATAGATTGCTCCTTGTTTGTTTTTTTATTTTGGTTGCGAAGTATCAGAATCGAACTGACTTTTTGTAGCTTATGAGACTACTAAGATACCTTACCTACCACTCGCAGTATAAAGAACTGCTAGAAAGTTCTTGGCAAAAGTTAATTAAGAAAGGAGGCTATATTTATAACATAGCTTTTATATTAACAGCTCTAGCAACTGTTAATATCAAGTTTATTCTTCTATTTTTATACATTTGTTTTCAAATTTTTTATAAGCATCAAAGTATATTTCTTTTTTATCTCCATTCAATGTAACTTCATAATACATTCCATCAAACAATGTTGTACTTAATAATGCCTTGCTATTTTGTAATGTTTTACAAGTCCATACTGTAAATACTTTAAATGCAGGTATTTCATCACTTTTATCCAAATGTTCCATTGCATAATCTCTTACCAACTCTTTTGCTTTTTCTAAAAATTCTTCATTACTCATTTTTTATCACTCCTTTTTTTATAATATTAAAAGAGCTAGCTATAAAATAAATCTATAACTAACTCTCCACGCACAAACTTTTTAGTAAATACTTTACTACCTGTACTTATTATAACATGTTAAAATCGGAAAAATCGGAAATTATGCAATTTTTTCTAAAAATGCATCATGTTTTTTTCTAGCTGTATCTTCATGTCTGTATCCCATCGTTGTCTGTATTTGATACCAGCTCATATTGTCTATGTATCTATATTCTATTATTTGTCTTATGTCGCTTCTTTCTATTGCATTAATCCATTCTTCAATTTCAGTTTGCATGTCTAGTAATTTATCATATCTTTCCTGTAGTACCGCTTCTAACTTGTCTAATTTGTGCTGTCTATTCCAATCTATCCCTCTGACTACTGCATGTCCTTTTACACCATTTTGGACAACATCTGCGATAAGGTCACTTTGTTTTCTGATTTTATCTATTCTTTTTTCTAAATTTTCTATTTCTTTTTGCAGGTCACAATATTGAATTAATTTTTCTTTCATTAGTACCTCCAGTCTTTTCAATTTTTCTTTTTATTCTTTTCTTCTGAATTGTCTGTATTCTCTATTTCAAACCTTCTATTATTTTTACAATATATACTGTCATATATAACGTGATGTGTACATTTTTATTGTTTAAACATTTATAACATTCTTTTCTTGATTCACTCATTTGTTTTTATCTCCGCTTCTATTGAATTAAATGTATGTATTTATCATCAAATTTGTTTTTAAAATAATATTGTTCTTCATAACAACTTTTATCTATGAATGCTTTTAAATTAAATATATCTTCAAATTTTATATTCTTAAAATCAATATTAATGTCTACAAATTTAGTACCATCATCTTCATATTCTTGTTTTTCTTCTTTCTCTATTTCTCTTATTGCATTAAAATTAACTGTTTTATTCTCTATGTCTATTGTTACTCTTGCTTCTTCCCAGTATCTGTTTTCTTTCATTCCTTCTTCTGATATTTCTATTATTCCTTCGTTTCTTCCTTTACTTTCTTTTAATTTTATATTTTCATCTATTAATCCTATTTCTTTTATTGTGTTGTCTATTTCTGATTTTTGTGTTCCTGCTCCTGTTTCTTCTAATAATCTTATCGCAAATAATAATTCTTTATTTTTTACATTTTGTGTTTCATATTTTCTTATGTATTCAAAATTTCTTATAATTTCAATTGTTAAATTTACTGCACTATTTGCAAATCCACTCCAATGATAATAACAATTAGCCAATACCTTTTCTTTATTTTTTATTTCTATATTTAATCTTTGTCCCATTTTTTATTTACCTCTTTTCTTTTAAATATTTATACTTTTTCCACTAATCCTGTTTGAATTAAGTCATAAATTGTATCTTCTAATATAACTTCATAGCAATCATTTAGCCATATTTCGATAATTCTTGTGTCTTTGTTTATATAATAAGTTATGCACTTTGTATCTTTTTGTAAAAATCCTTGCTCATTTGTGAATCCGTATTTTTCTAATTCTTTTAACTCTATTTTTTCTCTTCTTGTGCTTTTTCCATCTTCATTTAAAACATTTCTATACTCTTTTATTTTAAGCATTTTTCCCACTCCTCTACTAATTGTTTAAAAGAATAATCACTAAAATAATAATTCGTAACATCTTGTTCTCCATTTGTGTAAGTAATTATTAAATTGTCTCTATTTGTTTTTGATAATTTTCTTATATCTCTTGCATTATAATATCCATTTTCTATTCTTAACATCTTATCACTTCTTTCTTAAATATTTATATATTAACTCTCTTTATCCAAAATATAAATTTACTCGTTTTTTATAACAATGTTTAAAAGCATTTAACCACATTTCGTGCATATTGTATTGTTTCATAGTTCCATAATTGTGTCCTTGCATTTCTACTTTTAAATCTTTCATTGCATTATATATTTTTCTGCATTCTCGTGGTGTAAATTTTCCTTCGCAATCACTGTGCCATAAAAATATATCTAAATCATCATTGCATAGCTTATTCCATTCTTCTATTTCTTCTTTTGTTAGACATTCCTTAGTATTTTTTTATATAATTCTCCTATTTTTTCATTGTATGCTTTTGCTACTTTTTCTCTGTATATATTAAATGTTATATATCCGCAATGATAACAATCTGTGTGTGCTAATCCTTTAGCGTATACATCTAATCCCATTTTATTAAATTCCTTTCAAATATCTATATATTACTCTTTAAAACTCTGTTGAGCATAATACAAATGGTTTTTCTTCATCTTTATATAATTCTAATGCTTGTTTATATGTAGTAAATTTATATAAGTCTCCATATTGTTCTGCTATTTGTCCTTGTTTTGGATTGTTTATCTCTCTTGTCTCTGATATTCTTTTGTATTGACATTTATTATTCATTTCTTCTGTTTCTTTATAGGATAACGGATTCCAAAATCCCTTATGATAATCTACTTCTTTGACATCTTTTGATTTTATTTCTGTATCATATTGTTTGTTATACCATTCTGTTGTCTCTTCTTTTGTTAAATTTGTTATAACCATATCTATATTTTCAAAATTATATATTTTCACTTCTTCTCTCCTTTTTTCAAATATCTATATATTACCTGTTCTATTTTTGCTAATGCTTCATAATT
>JAAWFD010000027.1 GCA_022794615.1 Clostridia bacterium | reverse complement strand
GAATGACCGGAGGTGGCCCGTTCGCAATGATTCAGCAGTTTATTCAGTTTGCAAATGGATTCAAAGGAAATCCTCAGGAGGAAGTACAGAAACTTCTTATTTTTAGCTCATCTAATGAAATCTTTCTAACATCACTAATTGAAGGATAAGAATGATTTTGTTCATTATAAGGTAGCGCATTTGATGTATAATATGTATTATTAATAGTTAGAGCAGATGTGCCGTTCCCATTAATAGATCCACTCATTTGCCCATCACCAAATCCACTAATGTTTCCTATATTGTAGCAATTAGAAATTGTAACTTTTTTTGTTTCGTATGTACCTACGCTACCATTTATTCCTCCTGCCATACTATAATTTATTGATGTACTTCCCTCTCTGTTTGCTATTATATCTCCCTTATTATAGCAATTTGTTATATATCCTTTGTCTGAAATTCCATTATCTACAGCTCCATTAATTCCTCCTATATATTCTGCGTCATATCCCCCACCATAGGTCGTAGCTTTAATTGTTGCTTTATTAAAACAGTTATAAATACTTCCATAATTTATTCCATTTATACCACCAATAATTATATATCTCCATCCTGATGTAATTGTTGTTATATTATATCCTTCAATTGAACCACTTAGTATTCCACAGTTTTTAATAGTCCCATTATTATAACCACTTATCCCTCCTATAGCTGAAGATTCATTTATGGTTTTATAATCATAAATGAATACGTTACTTAGTAATAAATTCTGGATAGTCCCATCATTTCTGAAAAATAGCCCTGAAGCACTATATTGATTACTATTTATATACAAGTTACTTATTGTATGGTAATTTCCATCAAATGTCCCTGCAAAATATGTATCTGTATTTCCTATTGGTAACCATGAACCTATTGTATCTGAGCATACTGCAGTCATATCTATATCTGACATTAAGTATACTGTTTTTCCTGCATAGTCATTTCCACCATTTACACTATCTCTAAATGTTACTAAGTCGTTTACATTGTAAATATATGTTGCATCTTCTTTATTTACTTCTGTGTCTAAATTTACTTCAATAGTTACATTTATTGATTTTGCATATTCTGCACTCAATGGATTAACTGTAATTTTGGGCGGAGGTGTTAAAGTTTCCTCGATATTTACTTTTTCATTTTCTATTTCAGTTAATGTTTTCAAATCCATTTGTCTTTTTTCACTAATTATGCATATAACTGAAACTGAAATTAACATTATTATTAAACTTATCCATATTATGATTGCAGTTTTTTTATCTTTTGCTTTATTCATGACAATTCCCTCACTTATTAAATATTATATATTAATATTTTAATACTTATTATCCATATAGTAAATGGCAGAATATTCTTGATTTTTAGCTTTTATTCTGTTTGTATTAGGGAAACCCTTTTCATCGAATTTATTACATTTTATTATCTTTTTCGTTACACTTGTTTTTCTATTACATGTTTGCACTATGATTTTAGTGTAAATATGTTTACAGTTCTTTTTATTTATTGATTTCCCTAGGATTATTTCATTTTTTGGTATCATAAAAACACCCTGAATTTATTTCTAAACTCAAAGTGCTTTTGTTTCTTTTAATTAACCTATATATAGTCAATATAATTTTTGCCACTATAATACATATGTGAAATATATACTATCATATTATTATCATCTATTGTGTAAAGTATAACATAGTTATTTATTACTATTTTCCTATAGTTTCTTTTTAGTTCATCAATTTTCCCAATTTCTGTATGTATTTTGGGTGCATGTTTTAATAGATGCACCTGTTCTTCTATTTTTTTCATTAATCTTTTTGCTGCATTTCCAGCATATAATTCTTCTGCAATATAATCGTATATTTTTCTAATCTCTTTATATGCTGTTGGTGTAATTATTACTTTGTATTTATTAGTATTCATATTTCTGTCTCAACTCCTCAAAGACAACATCTGAATCTATACCTTCTTCATTTTCTATTTCCTCTTCTGCCTTTTTTAATTTTTTTATTATATCCTCTTTTATACTTTTTTTCATATATTCTTCCATACTCATAATTATAACATCATTTTTATTGTTTTTACTTATTACTATTTCGCCATATCGATTTACAGCCATTTCTATTTCTTGAATATTTGTTACTTGTTGCATTTTCAACACCTCTTTCTTTTATACTGTTTATAGTATAGCATAAAACTGCATACTTTTGAATACTTATTTATGATTTTTTAAATCTATTATCTGTAAATATTTATATTATATGCGTATCATATTAGATTGCATAACAAATATTAAAACAAACTTAATTGATTACTCTCTGGCATACCTTTTAGGCAACCGAAATTTCGTAATAATTCTATAATAGAAGTACCTATTTTAGCACGAATTCTTAAATCATCTATAGACATAAATGTTCCATCTTTCTTTGCTTCCTCAATTCCTTCTGCTGCAACTGTTCCTAATCCTGGTATACTATTTACTGGTGGTCTTATTTTGCCATCTTCGATTTTAAACTTTGTTGAATGTGACTTATATAAATCAATTGGTAAAAACTCAAAACCTCTTTGATACATTTCATGTACAATTTCTAAATCATCATACATATCCTTGTCCTTTTGTGTTGCATCATTTCCCATCATTTCGATTTCTTTCATTTTGTTTTTAACCTTTTCATCTCCAAAAATCATGATTTCGCTATCAAATGCCTTTGCCCTAATTGTAAAATATGCAGTATAATATGCTAATGGTTTATGTACCTTAAACCATGCTATCCTAAAAGCATTAGTTACATATGCTGCTGCATGTGCTTTAGGAAACATGTACTTTATCTTTTCGCATGATTTTATATACCATTCTGGTACATTATTTTCTCTCATCATAGTTTTGTATTCTTCCCATTTCCCTGGGTCACTTAATGCCTTTCCCTTACGAACTGTTTCCATTATTTTAAATGCTGGGTTTGGTGCTAAACCTTGTTTTATTAGATATATCATTATATCATCTCTACAACATATTGCCTCATTTAATGTAACTGTACCATCTTGTATCAAACTCTGTGCATTCCCTACCCATACATCTGTACCATGTGATAATCCTGATATACGTATAAGTTCATCAAATGTTGTTGGTTTTGTATCTACCAGCATTCCTCTTACGAACTTTGTTCCGAACTCTGGTATTCCAAAACTTCCAACTTCTGAATGTATTTTATCTGATGTTACTCCTAATGCTGTTGTTGAACTAAATATTGACATTGTTTCTTTATCATCTAATGGCACTTTTGTTGGGTCTATATTTGTTAAATCATATAACATTCTTATTACTGTCGGATCGTCATGTCCTAGTATATCTAGTTTTAATAGGTTTTCATCTATTGAGTGATAATCAAAATGTGTTGTTATTATATCAGAATTTGGGTCATCAGCTGGGTGTTGTACTGGGCAAAATTCGTATATCTCTCTTCCTTTTGGTACTACTATTATCCCTCCTGGATGTTGACCTGTTGTTCTCTTTATTCCTGTGCATCCTACTGATAATCTTCTAGTTTCTGCTTTTGTTATTGGAATGTGTCTTTCTTCAAAATATTTTTTTACATATCCAAATGCTGTCTTTTCTGCTACTGTTCCTATCGTTCCCGCCTTATATGTTGTTCCCTTTCCAAATATTACTTCTGTGTATTTATGTGCTTTTGCTTGATATTCTCCTGAAAAGTTTAAATCTATATCTGGCTCTTTGTCCCCATTGAATCCTAAAAATGTTTCGAATGGTATGTCTAGCCCATCTTTTTCCAATTTTTCTCCACATTTTGGACATTCCTTATCTGGTAAGTCAAATCCATTTTTGTATCCATAATCTGTAAAGTCTGAATATTTACATTTTGGACATCTGTAATGTGGCGGTAATGAATTTACTTCTGTTATTCCTGTCATATTGGCTACAAATGATGACCCTACAGATCCTCTTGACCCTACTATATATCCATCTTCATTAGATTTCCATACTAGTTTTTGTGCTATTATATACATTACTGAGAATCCATTTTTTATTATTGAGTCTAGTTCTTTGTCTAATCTTAATTGTACTATCTCTGGCAACTCTTCTCCATATAGTTCATGGGCTTTTGTATATGCTATATCTTTTATTGTCTGTTCACATCCTGGTATATGTGGTGGGCACTTCTCTGGCGATATTGGGATTATCCTTTCACACATGTCTGCAATTTTGTTTGTATTTGTTACTACTACTTCATATGCTTTTTCTTCTCCAAGGTAACTGAATTCTTTTAACATTTCTTCTGTAGTTCTTAAATATAATGGTGCTTGACTATCTGCATCTTTGTACCCTTGTCCTGCTTCTAATATACGTCTATATATTTCATCTTGTGGATCTATAAAATGTACATCTCCTGTTGCTACTACTAGTTTGTTCTGTTTTTCTCCTAACTCTATTATCTTTCTATTAATATCTTTTAAGTATTCATAATTCATTACCTGTTCATTTCTTACTAAATAATCGTTATTCCCTAATGGTTGTATTTCAAAGTAATCATAGTCCTTTGCGATTTCTTCTATCTCTTCATCTGACTTTCCAAGTAATATTGCTTTGTATAATTCACCTTCACTACATGCACTTCCTAATATTAATCCTTCTGAGTATTTTTTATACATACTTTTTAATATTCTTGGTTTTTTATAAAAATAATGTAAGTGTGAATATGATATTAGTCTATATAAATTTCTTAGACCTACATAGTCTTTTGCTAATATTATTGCATGATATGTATCTAGCTTCTTATAAGCTTCTTTCTTAGTTTCTGAGTCTTCTGCATAGTCATCTATGTTTTCTACTTTTGTTATTCCTTTTTCCTTTATTTTGTCCATCATTATTCTAAATACTTTTACTGTTGTATCAACATCATCTAATGCTCTATGTGCTACTTCAACTTTTATTCCTAATTCACTTGCTATTTTCCCTAGTTTGTATTTCTTCATATTTGGAAATACATCTTTTGCAAGTGTTAATGTATCTAAGTATGTAAAGTCAAATTCATATCCTAATTCTTTGGCATTATGTTTTAAAAAGCCTATATCAAATTTCGCATTATGTGCTACTAATACTGACCCTTTTATGAATTCTAACATTTTTGGAAATACTTTATCTATTGTTTCTGCGTCTTTTACCATATCATCTGTTATATTTGTTACTTCTACTACTTTTTGTGGTATAGGTTTTTCTGGGTTTACAAAACAGCTGAATTCATCAATTACTTCTCCATCTTTATATTTCATTATTCCTATTTCTGTTATTTTTTCTGTTTTTGGAGAAAACCCTGTTGTCTCTAAGTCTAATACACAATATGTTGTGTCTATACTCTGCCCTTTTGAATTTGTAACTGCTGGCATTTTATCTGGTGCTAAATATGCTTCTACACCATATATTACCTTGATGTCTGCATTTGTTTTCTTTAGTAACTTATGTGCTTCTGGAAATGCTTGTACTACACCATGGTCTGTTATCGCTATTGATTTCATTCCCCAACTTATTGCTCTTTTTATTAAATCTGTTGCTGATGTCATTGCATCCATTTGACTCATTTGTGTATGCATATGTAGTTCTACTCTTTTTTCTTCTGAATTATCTTCTCTTTTTACCTTTTTTACCCCTAGGCTTTCTATTATTGTATTTGCCATTACTGTTAGCTCTCCTGTTGCCATGTCTGTTTGTACTGTTCCTTCTATTTTTACTCCTTTTGCTTTTTCTATTCTTCCTATTATTTTTTTTGCTTTATTTTTTTCTAAGAATGCTTTACATGTTAATGTATATGTTCCATCATATAACTCAAAACTTAAAAGTATTTTCCCTGACTTAGTTTCTTTGCTCTCCATGTATGTTATTTCACCATCTATTGATACTTTTCCATCTTCTTCTGTTAAATCTTTTATTTTTACCTGTTTCTCTTTGATTTCTATGTTTCTTCCTAATATTAGTGGTGTATCTTCTTCTGCTTCTTCTGGCATTTCTGGTATTTCTGTTTCAGTTGCTATTATCGTATTTGTTATTATTGTTACATCTCCTGCATATGTGTCTAATTGTGCCTTTCCAGTTGTTTTTATTGTTTTTGCTTTTTGTATTTTTGCTGTTACTTCTTCTCCTTCTTCTATATCTTTAGTAAACGACTTACATATGATTAGTCCTGTTCCATCATATATTTCATATATTATCATTCCTTTACCTGTTCTAGTTTCTTTACATTCGCAATTGATAATTCTTCCTTCTATTGTTACCCTTCCACTTTCTGCATTTATTTGTTTTATTGATACAATTCTTTCCTTTGCTTTAGTTGCTTTTCCCATTATATATTCATTTTCTTTTTCTATTGGTAGATAGTCTATATTCTCTGATATATATTCTTCTGGTAGTGGGATTCCTGATAGTACTTGGTTATATTCTTCTGCTTCTGTTATATTATTTTGTTGATTTTTTTTATTGCCTTCTAATGTTTCTATTTCTTTGTTATCTACTACTTGTTTTTCTTTACTATCACTTGTTTCTTTTTCATGTCTTACTATTTCTTTTGCTTGTTCTACTGCTTCTTCTACTAGTTTTTTGTTTTGTTCTTCTAACTCATTTTCTTCTTGTTCTGTTAATGTCTCATACAAATTTATAGTATATGTCTTTCCAAATATATTTTTTATTACTTTTTCTAACTCTTTGTCTAACTTTCTTGTTTTTAAAAATTCTGCTCCTCTTATATGCATATTTACATTTATTTGTTTTTCTGTTACTTCTATCGTGCTTTTTAGTAATAGCATAGGTTTCATTAATGGATACTTGTGTGTCATATATGCTATTATGTTTTTCCATTCTTTTTCTATATCGTTTATATCTACCTCTTCTGCATATTTTATTATTATATTAATTTGTTCTAATTTGAATCTTTCTTTTAAATAACTTTCAAAATACCATATTTCCTTTATTTCTAAATATGTACTTGATTGTAATTCTATTTCTAATATATTTTTCTTCTTTGTTAAGCTCATTTTTTCTATTAGTGCTTTGTGTATGTTACTTTGTGTCTTGTAATCACTAAATATTTCTTTTACTCGCTTTAATTCATTCTGATTTGACATTTCTCTCGCTCCTTTGCATGTGTTTATTATATAATTTTATAATTAAAAGTACAAGTTTTTGTTAATTTTTAATCTTAATTTATATATTTTTGCAAAATTAGACAAAATCTCTTGTAAAAAACAATCAAATTGTATATAATGTGTTTATAAATTTTTTAAATATGAAAGGGGATTAAAATGGAAAACGAAAACGTACAACCAAACCAAACACCAAATGGTTCAAATGGAAACAATATTGTTTCAACTATTACTAATTTTGTAAAATCTAATACTAAATTAGTAATAATTGCTGTTGCTATACTTTTAGCAGTAATTATATTAATTTCAGTAATATCAAATGTAACAGGAGGACCAAAACAAGCTACAAAAAATTATATTTCAGCTATGAACAAAATGAATGCAGATAAGATACTATCAACAATGGATATAAAGGCTTCAATCGCTTACATTGCTTGCTATAGTAGTTCATCTAATTTTAGTGAAGAAGATTTTAAAAAGGCTTATAAAGAAGTATCAAATTCTGATGTTAAAGAATTCAAAAAAGCATTTAAGGAAACTTTAGACTCTACTCTAGATACTATTAAAGAATATAATTATTCTTATAAATTACTAGAAATTAAAGATGTAGAAGAATCTAAAAACTGCAAAGACTTATACAAAGTTGAAGCAAAAGTTAGAATAACTTACAAAGATGATGATGGAGACAAACAAGATATAACAAGTACAATAAATTTAATTGCATATAAAAACAAAATTGTAACTGTAGATATGAGTAGTTTAATGGACTAATATCTTTAATAAATAAAATATAAGCGAGTAACTTAATTAGTTTAAGTTATTCGTTTATTTTTTAGTATTTTTTTTTCCATTCAGTTTATACTAACTCTATATAAACACCAAAACCATTTATATTAAATATAGAGGAGCTGATTAAATGTCTATTTCAAAGGAAACTGTAAAAGTAAAAGAATTATATGGAAAAGAATGTGTTACACCAAAAGAACAGTTTATAGATAATAATAAAATTAAATTAAGTGGTCTCACAGATTCACAAGTAGAAGATAACCTTAAAAAATATGGTCCAAACGAGATAGACCAAGCAAAACCTAAAAAATGGTATCATTATTTTACCGAAAGCTTATTTAGTCCCTTCAATTCTATTTTATTAGGAATTATACTTGTACTTTGGTATACAGATGTAATTCTTCCTGATACTCCTAGTTACGCTAACATTATTGTAATTCTTGTATTAGTTTTAGCTAGTACTCTATTAGACTTTTTTGAAGAGTTTCGCTCTAACAAAGCTGCCGAAAAGCTAAAAGACTTAGTTGCTACTAGTAGCACTGTTATTAGAAATGGAAAAGAAACTTCAATCAGTATGAAAGACATTACTTTAAATGATATTGTTATTCTTCAGGCTGGTAGCATGATTCCTGCAGATTTAAGAATTCTCGAAGCAACAGATTTATATGTAGGTCAATCCTCTTTAACGGGAGAATCTGATGCTGTTAAAAAACTTGTAAATTCAGAATTACTATTTGATGAAATCGATAGTATATCAGATTTAGATACTATATGTTTTATGGGCACAAATGTTATTAGTGGAGGAGCTACTGGGGTTGTTATAAAAACTGGCAATGATACTTATTTAGGAAAAGTTGCACATACATTAACTAGTGGTAAGCCAAAAACCGCATTTCAAAAAGGTGTAGAAAGTATAAGTAAACTATTAATTCGTTTCATGTTAATTTTAATTCCAATTGTTTTTGTATTAAATAGTTGGAAACATGATACTCTTACTGCCTTTACTTTTGCTGTTGCTATTGCAATTGGTATTACTCCGCTTCTGCTACCAGTTATTCTTTCTTCAAGTTTATCAAAGGGTGCAATTCGAATGTCGAAGAAAAAAACTATTGTCAAATCTCTTGATTCTATACAAAGTTTTGGTGCAATGAATATTCTATGTACAGATAAAACGGGTACTTTAACTGAAGATAAAATTGTTCTTGAAAAGTATCTTGATATAAACGGGGAAGAAGACTTACGTGTTTTAAAACATGCCTTTTTAAATTCATATTTTCAAACTGGCTTAAAAAGTAACATTGATGAGGCTGTTATTAATCGTGGATTAAAAAATGATATGGGGAAATTTTCTGAAAGCTATAAAAAAATTGATGAAATCCCTTTTGATTTTTCAAGAAGATGTGTATCTGTTATAGTTTCTGATGGTCAAAAATCACAAATGATTACTAAAGGTGCTGTTGAAGAAATATTAAATATGTGTACATTAGTAGATTATAAAGGGTCGGTCTCTCCTATAACTAAAGATATAAAAGATAATATAAAAAGAATTAGTAAAAATTTAAACAAAGATGGTCTTAGAGTAATTGCTGTTTGTCAAAAAAATGACATTAATCGTATTACAGTTTTTAATCCTTCTGTGGAGAAAAATATGGTCTTAATGGGATTTATTGGTTTCCTAGACCCTCCTAAAGAAAGTGCCAGAAATTCTATTGATAGTTTGAATAAACATGGAATTAGAGCCATCGTTTTAACAGGAGATAATGCTGATGTTACAGAGTGTATCTGTAAAAAAGTTAATATAAATTCCAATGGAATAATACTAGGTAGCCAAATAGACAAGTTATCTGATATAGGAGTGTTGCGTGTTCTTAGAAAAAATAATATTTTTGCCAAACTTTCTCCTATTCAAAAAGCTAGGATTGTTAGACTTTTGAAAGAATCTGGGAATATTGTTGGATATATGGGAGATGGTATAAATGATAGTCCATCATTAATTAATTCTGATGTTGGTATTTCTGTTGATACAGCTGTTGATATTGCAAAAGAGTCAGCTGATATAATTTTACTTGCAAAAGATTTAAATGTTCTATTAGATGGAGTTACTGAAGGCCGTAAGACTTTTTGTAATTTGATGAAATATATTAAAATGGCTGCAAGTTTTAATTTTGGTGAAGTTGTATCTGTTATAATTGCTAGCGTTCTTCTTCCCTTTTTGCCTATTACTCCTATACAATTACTTGTACAGAGTTTGCTTTATGACCTAGGACAATTAACTTTGCCTTTTGATAATGTTGATAAAGAATATTTACAAAGTCCTAAGAGGTGGGATATATCAAGTTTGAAAAAATTTATGCTTTTTATGGGTCCACTTAGTTCATCTTTTGATATGATTGTATTTGCTTCTTTATGGTTTATCTTTGGAATACGCCAAGCAACAATCTTTCAAACAGTTTGGTTTTCTTATGGCGTAGTTTCTAACCTTGTCGGAATGCATATTATTCGTACTGCTAAAGTTCCTTTTATACAAAGTAATGCTAATAAAATGGTTTATTTTTCTTCTATTTTACTTAGTATTATTGCAATAATTGTTCCTTTTACTTGGCTAGGAAAAACTATCGGTTTAGTAGCTATTCCATTAGAATATTTATCTATCATTATCGTAGTTCCTATTCTTTATTGCTTTGTTGCTTTATTTGCTAAAAGAATTTATATAAAAAAATATGGTGAATGGATTTAGGTAATCTTATAAATATTAGTATTATTGGTGTATCAGTATAGCTATTATCTTAGGAGCAAATATATTTATTCCTATTATTGCTGAAATAATTGCTTGAATTAGTACTGCTCCTGCTGATACATCTTTTGCTATTTTCGCCTTTTCATTTATATGTGGCATTGCTATGTCTACGACTGTTTCTATGGCTGTATTTAGTAATTCTGCTGATATTACTATTCCAAATGATATTAAGCATATTATCCATTCTATTTTGCTTATATTTAATGCTATTCCTAATATTATTACAATTACCACAGCTAATGCATGTATTTTCATATTTTGTTCTTCTTTGAAACCTGTTACTATTCCGCAAATTGCATATTTAAAACTATTTATTAACTTTTTTGATTTTTTATTTGTTTTATCCATATCTTTACTTTCCTTTATACTAAATTTTCTATCATATTATAAGCTTGCATTTTTATAATATACTTCTATTATATAATTTTTCTTTTATGTTTATATTATACACTTCTATTTCTTCTAAATTCAATTATTAATTTAACTTTTTGTAATTTATTTGATTACTATAAATAATTACACTTTATTTTTATTTAGACTTTATTGACTAATTATATGTATTTTTTTATCTAGCTTTTTTTCTAGGCGCCGGTGATTACCGTTGCCTAGAAAATTAGCACTTTTTTAAAATAATATAGATATACATTCATTTCTCGAATACAAAACATAAAAGTGAAAATCAAAGATTTCGACTTTTTTAAAATAATATATACATTCATTTTTCAAATACAAAACATAAAAGTGAAAATCAAAGATTTCCACTTTTCTATTCTGCCAACTTTATATTTAATTTTATATTATAATCCAAAACTTACACCTAACGCATTATTAAGTTGCTCCATTATGCTTGAATTATCGATATGCCCTATTTTCTCTTTTAATCTGCTTTTATCTATTGTTCGAATTTGTTCTGCCAAAACAACTGAATTACTTTTTAGACCACTTGTATTTTCTCCTAATTCTATATGAGTTGGCAATTTTGTTTTATTAGTTTGTGATGTAATTGCTGCTGCAATTACTGTTGGACTATATTTATTTCCTAAATCGTTTTGTATAATTAATACTGGTCGTATTCCTCCTTGTTCTGAACCCACAACTGGACTTAAATCTGCATAAAACATATCGCCTCTTTTTACTACCATTTTCTTCACTCCTAAACTGCTATATTTTACAAGTTTGTTTATTTATACATTCTAAATTAGTTGAAGTAAAGAATTATTATACATTATAATTATCTATATTTTATATACTACTAAATATATTATATAAATCAAAGGCCAAAACTTCTTCTTTATCTGTACTATTTATCTTTACCTCATTATATAATATGTACACTGTAGTTTTTTCGTTATCATCTTTTATCTCTAATTTTATTGGATTGGCAGTTTCTTTATCTACGTATAATGTTTTGTATTTTGTATATTGGTTTGAGTTCTGCGATATTGTTTTCATAACAATTTGTGTTTCATTTTCTTCATAATTTGATTCTTCTGTTTTTTTATAATCCTCTATAAATGATATCAAATCTATACAGTTATCTCCTAAATAAGTATAATTTTCAAAAACTGTGCTTAAATCTAAATGACTATTTTTTAATGTTAAACTAGTTCCATCATTTATCAGTTTAATTCCAGCAATATTGCTAGGTTCAATTACTTCTTGAGTACTTATATTAGGTGATACATACTGTTGCTTTAATATATATTTATTTGAATTTTTATTACTATTAACTTCTACTGTAACTTTAACTTCATATGAACTAATTCCTAGAATGTAATCTACAATTTCTTGACTAGTTTTATTGTTTCCAGTTTTAAAGACTTTAATCGCTTTTTTATAAAAAAATCCAAAGAAAATTGCTAAAATTAAAATGATAATAATTACAACAAAAAATACTTTTTTATTAATCATATTCCATCCCTTTCTTGTGGGACAAGACTCTTCTTGTTTCTCCACACAATAATTTTATTCATATTGTGTAAAGTTTATAACAATTTTTAATTTACTTCTTTGTAACTATGGCTTAAAACTTTTATGCTATTAAGTTTTTAACAATTCTTAAACATTTCTTCAAGTTTTTCTATTAATTCTCTTTTACTATCTATTTTATTTATATATTCTCTCATCTTCGTAGCATCTTTCATATTTCTAATATAGCATGTCATATGCTTTCTTAACTCTTTTATTGCAATGTTTTCACCTTTTTCTTCTACTGCTAGATTTATATGTTCTTTTATAATTTCTATCTTTTCTTCACTTTTTGGAATCGGAAGTTTTTTTCCTGTTTCTAAAAAATATTTTATATTTCTGAAAATCCAAGGATTCCCTATACTTGCTCTTCCTATCATAATTCCATCAACACCTGTATATTCAAACATCTTAAGTGCTGATTCTTCATCTTTTATATCTCCATTTCCAATAACGGGAATCTTTACTAATTGTTTTACTTGCTTTATTATTTCTAAATCAACTGTGTTTCCATAAAAATCTTCCCTTGTTCTTCCATGAATAGTTATAGCAGATACGCCTGCATCTTGTGCAATTTGTGCTAGTTCACATGCAACTATATTCTGTTCATTCCAACCTTTTCTAAATTTTAATGTTACTGGTACTTCTGAATTTGCAACAACTTGTTCTATTATGGCTTTTGCTTTTGGTAAATCTAATAACAGTTTACTACCATCTCCATTTTTTACTACTTTTGGTGCTGGACATCCCATATTTATATCTACTATATCTGCTATTTTACTTATTTCTTTTGTTGCATATCCCATTGTTTCTGGCTCACTTCCAAAGATTTGCATTGATATTGGTCTTTGTTCTCCTTCTGTTCTTAACAATAATTTTGTTTTTTGATCATTATAATATATTGCCTTTGAACTTACCATTTCTGTGCATACTAATGCTGGATTAAACCTTTTGCAAACTTTACGAAAAGGCAGGTCTGTTATACCTGCCATTGGTGCTAATATTAAATTATTTTCTAATTCTTTTTCTCCTATTTTTAATTTTTTTATATACATTTTTTGCCTCATTTTTTAAATATTATTTCCTATTTTCTCTTTTTATATATTATTTAACAAATATTGTTTTTTGTCTTCTTGAACTTATACTAAGCAAAACTCCTACACATATAAAGCTTGTTATCATTGAAGTTCCGCCATAACTTACAAATAATAATGGTACACCTGTTATTGGTAAAAGCCCCATCGTCATGCCTATATTTTCTAACATATGAAATAAAAATATACCTGCTATTCCACTGGCTATATATGAGCCTGTATCATCTTTCGCTGTTTTGGCTATATATATAGACCTTGTAACTATTAGAACATTTAGAATTATTACTGTACTTGAGATTACAAATCCCATTTCTTCGCCTATTACTGAAAATATGAAATCTGTAGTCTTGGGATACAAATATCCTAATTGGGTTTGATTACCTTTTAGTATTCCCATTCCTATCAACTCTCCAGCTCCTATTGCTAGCTTTGACTGTAATATGTTATATCCTGAGCCTCGTGGGTCTGATTCAGGATTTAAAAATACTTGAATTCTAGTTTTGGCATGGGGCGGTAATATCCATAGATATACTATAGGAAGTATTATTGCTATTACTAATAGCGTTACTATTATATATTTTTTATTTATTCCTGTCGCAAATAATATTATTGCTGTAGATATTATATATGCTGCTGCTGTTCCATAATCTGGTTGCAATATTATTAATATTAGTGGTAAAAGTACTGCTGATAATACTATTAGTAACTTTAAGGGTTTATTAATTTCTTCTTTTCCTCTTTCTTGTATCTTTGCTATTATGAATGCTAAAAAAATTATTACACATACCTTTGCGAGTTCTGCTGGTTGAAGTTTAAAGTCTCCTATCTCAAACCAACTTGTCGCTCCATTTGTTGGCTCTGTAAATAATACTGCTATTAGTGCTATTATAGATATTCCATATAAAATTGGTGATATCTGTACAAGAAAATTATAGTCTATTATCATCACTACTATCATTATGCAAAGACTTACCATTATCCATAATATTTGCTTATTAAATTCACTATGTCCTGTTTCTGATGTAGCTGAAAATAGCGCTATCAATCCTATAATACATAGCGCTATACTCCATACTACAATCCACCATTCCATGTTTTTTAAAAGTCTCTTTTTCATTTAACCACTCTTTACTTCTAATTATATAATAAAATTATTACTTCTACTATATAATTAGGTCAATTTAATTTTTTGGATTATATTGTTTCTTTATTTTCTATTTTTTCTGGTATGTTATCTTCTTCGCTAATTTGCTCTTTTTCTTCTTTGTTATCATCTTGCATTTCTACTTTATCAATTATTACATTATTATAATTGTTTTGTTGTTGTTCTCTTTCTTTTTCTTCTTCTACTTTTTCCATAACTTTTTCAATTCTTTGTTCTATTGTCTCTTCTAGCGTTTTTTCTTTATTTTCGTTTTCTGAATTCGTTTTACTGTTTTGTCTTACCTCGTCTTTAATGTTCATTATTGGGATGTTTGCATATAGGGCTGGGGCTCCATTTGTTCCATCTTCATTTTCTTTATTTGTAAGCCTTACATCTATTGCATTTTCATCTACTTCTATATATTTCTTTATTACTTCGATTATTTCTTGTTTCATTAATTCTAAAAAGTCTGCAGATACATTCGCTCTATCTTGCATTAGTACAAGATGTAATCTTTCTTTTGCTGCATCTTTTGAATTACCTGATTGTTTTTCTGCTTTTCCTTTTATTTTATTTAAAAGCTTCATTATGCTTTCCCACATTCTACTATTACCCCCAACTTTGTTTATTTTTTAAATAGTCTTTTTATCATAGCAAATAAATTCTTTTCTCTTCCTGGTATAGTTACTTCTATCTTCTCTCCTAATATTCTTTTTGCAATTTCTAAATATGCTTTTCCTGATGGTGCTTTTTTATTTTGTATTACTGGCTCTCCTTTGTTTGTTTGTGTTATTATGTATTCATCATCTGGAACTACTCCTATTAGTTCTATTGATAATAAGTCAACTATATCATCAACATCCATCATTTCTCCCTTTTTTATCATGTTGGGTCTTATTCTATTTACTACTAATTCTGGATTTTTTATTTCAGCTGCTTCTATTAATCCTATTATTCTGTCTGCATCTCTAATAGCTGATATTTCTGCTGTTGTTACTACTACCGCTCTATCAGCTCCTGCTATCGCATTTTTAAATCCTTGTTCTATTCCTGCTGGACAATCTACTAGTATATAGTCAAATTCTTCTTTTAACTTACTAGTTAGTTTTTTCATTTGTTCTTCGTTTACAGCACTTTTATCTCTTGTCTGTGCTGCTGGTAATAAATATAATTCCTTGAATCTTTTGTCTTTTATTAAGGCTTGTCTTAATTTACATTTTTCTTCAACAACATCTACTATATCATATACTATTCTATTTTCAAGTCCCATTACTACATCTAAGTTTCTTAATCCTATATCTGTATCAATTAGTACAACCCTTTTTCCTTCTAGTGCTAGGCTTGCCCCTAAATTTGCTGTTGTTGTTGTTTTTCCTACTCCACCTTTTCCTGAGGTGATTACTATTACTTCTCCCATATTTTTCCTCCTTAGGATTTTTACACTTCTTTTTCTTTTTTCTTAATTATAATATACTTAAATATTTAAAAAGTCAATCCTATGTATATATTTTTCGTAAAATTTTTGTAATATTTTCGTAATATTTCTGTATTATTTATTTTTCTACTTTTTGATAGTATAGAAGACACTAGGAGATAATGTTTATTTTTTATTTTAGCTTTTTTTCTAGTCAGTGGGAATTCCTGCTGACTAGAAAAAAAGCTAAAATAAAAATATATATTTACTCTTATTAATAGAAATAGTTTATTATTCCATTATATATTCCCCATGCTAACCTGTTCTGGTAATTGTCTTCTAATAGTTGTTTCTCTTCTTCCTGGTTTGATAGGAATCCACATTCTACTATTGTTATAGGTATTTCTACATGTTTTACTATGTATATATTTTCTATTGTATGTGCTACTCTATGATTTTCCTTTTGTATTGCTTCATTTAAATTGTCTTGTATTGATGTAGCTAATTTCTTCCCTTCTTCACTTCCTTCTTTATAAAATGTCTGCCAACCATAATATTGTTGTTGTGGTATTTTGTTTAAATGTATGGATACAAATATGTCTGCTGATGATTCGTTTCCTATTTTTACTCTGTTTCGTATGTCTGATATTTTCTTTTCTTTTAATGTTTTACTGTCTATATCATATATTGCATTTTCATCTGAACGAGTTAATATTACTGTGCATCCACTTTGTTCTAATAAATTTTGTAGTTTTAATGCTATTGCCAAATTTGTTTGTGCTTCTGTCGTTCCTTTTGAACTTTCTGCTCCTTCGTCTGGTATTCCATGTCCTGCATCTATTACTACAGTTTTTCCGCTCACTGGTAATGTGACTGTTTCTATTACTGCTTTTTCTTTGTCACTAGTTTGTAAAATAAATACAAATACTCCTATTAATATACATGTTAATATTGCTGTTATTCTTTTCTTATTTATTATTATCATGTTATCCCTCCATATTTTATTTATATGTTTATATATTATTTTTATTCTTTTCCTATGCGAAATTTAGATTACATAAATTATTGACTTAGTTTACAAAATATGATATACTAGCAACATGTCAAAGTAAAGCAGGAGGGAATCAATTATGGTACACGATGGCAGTATTGGTCTTAGTTTTGAAGATGCTATAGTCATCTTTGAACTGAGCTACCACAACCGTGAGTTAAGTTTTCTGTTGTTTTGGGGTAAGGAAAATTATCAAAACATTTTATTTCCTATATTCCAACAGGAAAATGGAAGTACACTGTTACATGAATATGGACGGAGAACTAAAGTAGATAAGGTTTTAATCAACCCCGAAGATTATCTAAGTTCTCTCAGACGTACCTTGAGTTCTATATCTTGTATTATTGAAGATATAGAGGATTTTTCAAAGAAGCATAATATAGATCTTCTTACTGCAGATAATATTGATTGGGATACAGATTCTCTTACTACAGATAATGCAAATCACTATATATTCCACTATTTTTCACCTGAATCTATTAATTCTATCTATTCTTTTTATTCAGAAGATATTAATCTTACTAATATTGATTTGAGTATTAAGTATGCATATAGTTGCCTGATACAAATGAAAGCAGATTTATTGGTAACTATTTCCCGTTTCAAAAAATATGTAAAGGATTATCCCAACAAGAAGTTAAGAAATCAATTAATCGAAAACCAGTATATTTCTACTGATTATGATTAACTTTTTTGCAGTTATACTCCTGAAAAGAGCCCTCAAAGGTTAACACCTTTTGGGGGCTTTTGTTTACTTATATTATATAATAAATTCCGGATTTTAACTATCTATATTATTACTCATCTATTATGTTTTCTTCTGTCTATTGCATAACTACTTCCTTGTATTGATTTTGCTAAATGTTTTACCTGTGTACCTACTTCGGAAATCTCTAGTATATTAGTAAATCTATCCTTTTCTGCAATAACTACTCCTATTGAAATTCCTGTTATTGGGAATATTTCTATATTTCCCTTTCTGTTCTCACTTTCTATATATCCTTTTTCTAAATCTTCTTTACTAAAAAAGTTCTTTATTCCTTTATCGAAAGTTCCTATTATTATTTGGCATAATTCATCAACTTCTATATATGGTACTATTGCTAAAAAGTCATCTCCACCTATATGCCCAACAAAACTATTGCTACTTCTATTATTTTTTGTATCATGGCTATGTATACTACTTAATATTACTTCTGCAGTATACTGGATTACTTGATCTCCTTTTAAGAATCCATATACATCATTATATGGTTTAAAATTGTCTAAGTCTAAATATAATACTGCAAATTCTTCTTTATTTGATAATCTCTTTTTTAGTTCAGCATGTATCTGTACATTTCCTGGTAACCCTGTTAATGGACTTATTGTTCTGTTTATTGATAATAATCTACCTAAGTTTTTTATTGTATAAAACAGATAGTCCTCATCTACTGGCTTTCTAATATAATATTCTATTGATTCATTTAGTATCTTTATCCTATGTTCTTTTTCTTTATTTGAAGATACTACTATTACTGGAGTTATTGTATTATCTTCATCTTGTCTTATTTGATGGCATAGTTCTATTATATCTCTTTGTATTGCATCTTCATTTACAATAATTAATGAAGGTATATTTTTTAATGCTATATCTATTTGTTCTGATTTTATATTCGTAAATTTGTAATTTTCTTCATTTTTGAATAGTTCCCTAAATACTGCAATCGAAGAATCATCATCATCGATAATATATATTTCTTGTAACATATTCTCTCCATTTCTTAATTTATTTTATCTTTCTACCTCTTATTAGCTTTTTGTATAATTATTAATGAATAGGAACATCTTTAATGCTCCTATCTTATTATTATCTAGAAAATCCTGTTATTCTTCCTTTTTTAGTGTTTATTAAGTCATTTGAATTATAAACTGTTGCCTCTATTACACTGTCTCCTTGTGGTATCGCTACTTTGTATTCAAATGTTGCTGTATTTAACTCTTGTTCTAATATTACCTCATCATTTAAAACAATTTTTATTTTTGATAGACTTTCATCATCTTTTGCTTGTATTACAAAGTTATTTACTCCATCTGTTGTTATTATTAAATCTGGTTCCTTATCTCCTATTACTTGTTGTTCCTTAGTTTGTGTATTTCCTTCATTATCTATTACAGTAACATATAGTTTATGTATTCCTTGTTTTATTTCTATTTCTTTTATAATTTCATTTGGGTTACTGCCTATTTCTATATTATTTTCAGGTTCTTCATCCCACCTGTATGTAGCATTTGTTACTTCTAAATTACTTTTTATTTTTATTCTTACTCCATCTGTAATTGATGAGAATGCAATATCTATTTTTGATTCTACTTTTGGTTTTGGCTCTGGTACTGGATTATTATTTACATTTTTTTCTTGTGGTTTTGTTCCATTGTATAGATATATTCCAAGTGCTATAAAGCATATAGCAAATAATACTAATATTACTGTGAATACTTTTAATACTTTACTTACATCTGTTTTACTTTTGTTTTTCCCTGTATATAAAATTTGATTCATTTGTTCCACCTTATATAACATATTTAGGTTTTTTGTAAGGTTTTGCCTATAAACCTTCTATATTTTTTATCTTTCATTTTAGATTATAGCATAACACTTTTTTGTAGTCAATTAGATTTTTGCCTTCAACTAAAAGTATTTTTTTCCATATGAAAAAGTGGACATTTTGGTATTACAATACAAATAGTTTTATTAAAAATACTCCAACTATAATTACAGCACATAATACTAATATTAAATTAACATATATTGTGCCAATTCCTCCAATTGTTTTTATTGATATTGTAACCTCTGCAATATCAATATCATCTTCTGTGTCGTTTTTATTATTTGGCATTGAATCTTTGTCTTTTATTCCTTTGTCATTATAATATTCTGATATTTCTGCCACATTCGTTTTTGTACCTAAATTTTTATCATCGTTTACCCATGTTAATATTATTTCTATATCGCTACTTTCTCCAGGTTGTAATAATTCCTTTTCTAATTGCTGTGTTGATATTATTCCATTTTCTTCTGCCCAATTCGGATTGTCTTCTGCATTAAATTGTAATCCACTTGGTATATAATCTGTTATCTTTTTTGCATATCCTGCGATATCTCCTTCATTTGTTATTTTTATTTTGTATACAAATTTTAATACAGTTTGTTGTATTCTATCTTTATCTATTTCAACTTCAGGTATTATATCATTATTATTTCCTATATTTCCTGTATTTGTTACTTGTTGCTCTCCATTTTCTATAATTATTACCTTTGTTAAATATTGTGTTAATGCTAAATCAAAGCATTGTACCTTTATATTTACATTATATTCATTTTCTTCTTTTACTTGTAATTCTTCATTATTTTCTTGTGATTCCATATCTTTTATTGGCTTTCCTTCTCGGTCTGTAATTTCTGATATTTGTGCTAAACTTGAAATTATATGTTCTGATGAGTCTAAATCTTTTAATTTAAATGCTACTTTTACATCTTTATAATCTAAATCTGAATTTTGCTCTTCTGATGTTTGCCTTAATCCTTTTATTAAGTTTACCTCCTGATTGTTTTCTTCTTTTTCTTTCCCTTCTCCTTTTGCTAAGTAATTTGTTTTTATTTTTACTGCTTTTTTGGCATCTTCTGTTTCATTGCCTTCTTCATCATACATTTTCCATTCATACTTTTGGTTTATTTCATAATGTGGTAAGTATTCTAAATATTCTGGTATATTGTTAGTTATCTCTTGTGCATATCCATCTGTCTTTCCTTCGTTATATACTCTTGTTGTATATGTCACAATATCTCCTACATGTACTGTTAGTGGTTCATTAATATCCTTATTCTCTATTATAAATTGTCTTAATTTTAAATTAAATTCTCTTACTATGATGTTATCATAGTCTTCATCATCTTCTTTATATATTTTCCATTGGTCTTTATTATAAACTGCACCTGAATATTCTCTTTTCCATTGATTCCAGTTTGAATCTCTATCTTTTATTCTATTTCCTTCTAAATCTATTACTTCCTCCCCATTTTCATTTACTGCTTTTTCTGATGTTATTGCTGATTCAGCTACTATCGGCTTTTCGCTTGAAGCTATACCTTCTTTTACTCTAAATATTACTGATGTTTCTTTATAATCTATTTTGTTTTCTTTGTCTGCATAATCTTTATACTCTTTATTTCCAAATGCTTTTATTACTTCTTCTTTTAAGCTTGTTGTTTTTATTATTGAGTTATTTGCATTATATCCCCATATACTATTTGTATCAATTACTTCATTATACATGTCTGTTGCTTTTATTTCTTCTGTTACATCTTTTAATTGTAATCCATCCCAACTATATATTATTATATTGTTTGATGTGTCTTTTCCTATCATTAAAGCTTCTAAACCTTCTGGTATACTCTCTGATATTTCTGTTGCATATCCATCATAGTCTCCTTCATTGTATACTCTAAAAGTATATTTTACAAAGTCTAGCTCTTTTACTGATACTGGATTTTTCTCTATTTCATACTCTGCTGTTGTTATTTGTTCTCCATTTCTCCCTATTTGATTTAAACTTGATGTGTCTACTTTTATTATTCTTTCTCCAGTGTCTTCTTTATTTATTTCATCTACATATTGAATCAGCTTTAAATCAAATACTTGTGGTAATATTACTAGCTTTTCAAAGTCATCGTCATCTTGTTCCCCTTTGTAATATGTTTTCTCTTGTCCTAAATCACTTGAAATTTCTGTACTTCCTATATATCCTATATCATTTATTGTTTTTAACTCTTGTGCTGTTTTTAATGGTATCGTATGTGGCTCTGAGTCTCTATCTTCGCCTTTTTGGCTTGTTATTATTGTTCCATCTGCCTTTTGTTGTTCATATATGTATGATATATTTGTTAGATATGTATTTTTCTCTTCATTTGCTACACATTGTACAATACATTCAAATTCTAAAGTATCAAAGTCTAGTGTTTCTCTTTTACTCATTGCCTTTATATTTGTAACTTCAATACTTGTATCTAACTTGAAAGTTACATTATTTATAATCTCATCATATTGTACTATATATTTATTTCCTTTTTCTGTAATTATATAATATTGTGTCTTTCCATCTATTAATTGTGTTGATAGTTTTGATAAATTCAGCCTTAATCCTATAGGCAATTGGTTTTTTATAATACTTGCTATTCCATCTATTGATGCTTCATTATATATGTTTATATTATATATTACTTTGCTTCCATTTTTTACTATTACAGGTGTTTTTACATGATTATATTGTGCTGTTGTTACTTTTGCATCTTCTTCTTGTAATTCATCTAAACCTGTTATTTTGATTTTCCTATTTTCGTCTGTTGATATTCCATCTACTTCTGTTACTACTTGTCTTAAGCTTAAATCAAATATTTGGGGTGATATTATTAACTTTTCAAAATCATCGCAATCTTTTTGTCCTCTATAATATATACTGTCTTGTGTTAAATCTGTTAAATTGTTTATATCCCCTATATATCCTATGTCATCCCCATATGTTATCCCATCTTGTTTAGTGTCATCTTCATTTTGATATACTGGATATGTTGATGTTTTTGAATCTTCATTTTCATATATTCTTACTGTTTTATTTTTGGTTTTGTTATATGCTTCTTCTATATATGCTATATTTGTTAATATTGTTGATTCTTTTGTATTTATATCTGCCATTACCTGACATTCTAATATTATTTCTTCTTTTGATAATTGTGTTCCATTAAATGCTGGTATTGTTTTTGGATTCGTGCTTTTTAATGTAAATGTTGCTATATTTGTAGCTGTACTATATTCCAACATATATATGTTGCCTGATGTTGATTTTACTTCTTTCGTGTTTAGTAATCGTAATCCTGTTGTTGGTGTTCCTGGTAGTTGGTCTACTATTTTTGTCGCATATCCTTCTTCTTTTCCCTGGTTATATATTGTTATTGTGTATATAACAATATCTCCTTTTTCTACCAATATAGGGTCTTTTCTATGTTTATATATTAATTTTTCATTATCTTTATTTACTACTACTTTCCTTGTTGCTATTTGTTTCACTTCATTTACTATTTCTTTTGTATTTCCTTCTTTATCTTTTACTTGTGTTATTACTTTTCTTAATGATAAATCAAATCGGCTATCTTGTTTTACTGTCTGTTGGTATTGTTCGTTTTGTGCTTTCTGTTGTATTGGTTGCTGTTTCTGTTCTACTTGTCCTTGTTGTTCTTGTTGTATCTGTTGCCCCTGGTTGGCATTTGTAACATTTAAGCTTAAATTAAATTCCAACTGACATATGACTAACATAGATAATAGTAAACTGACTATAAATTTTAGACTTATCTTTTGTAGTTTCATAGTTTTCTCTCCTTATAATATATATTTTACACTTTCTTTATTTATAGTCAATATGCCGTTTTTCACAGGTTTTCCCATTATTTTGTTACTCTTACGGATATTTATTTCTAGCTTTTGCTTTTTCTTATTACATTTTCTTTACTTTTTCTTTACTTTTTTGTGTCATGGGGACGTTCTTTTTGACACACTTTTTATTTTTTCTTTAATCAATTTTCTAAATGAACTTTTAGAGTACATTAAAAAGTCAGTAATTTACAAGGATATAGAATTATACAAATTTATAGTGTATTCCGTTTAATAAATAAGCTAATCTTCAATGTTACTCAAAATGAGTGCCCTTGAAAATTAGCTATATTTTTATGATATATCTTTTCTATATTCTATAGTACATATTTCTTTATTAAGACTATTCCTGCTGATACTATCAATAATAACCCCAAACTTAGGTTGAAGTATATTTCGTTTACTCCTCCTCCTGTTTTTATTGATAATATTACTTCTGCATTATCTATATCATCTTCCCCTTCTTTTTGGTTGTCTGGTGTTG
>JAAWFD010000028.1 GCA_022794615.1 Clostridia bacterium | reverse complement strand
CTAGGTACCGGTAATCACCGGTACCTAGAAAAAAAGCTACTTTATAAAATATATAAATGTTACAATTCAGTAACGATATTCAAAGCCAGCGTTAACGATACAATCAAAAAATAATTTGGTAGTACCTATAGGTGCATATCAATTTATTTCTTTGAATTGTGTCGCCATTAAACAGGACTATATAATTTAAAACTGAACTGTAACACATAAACTATGTATAATCAATATTTTTAAAATTCTCTTGTTATATATATTTTTTCAAATTAATAATCAATCTTTTAGTCTTTGGATTTTCTCTTTTGTTATTTATTATATACTTTCCACATCCTCTTACAATTATAATATCCCCTACATTCACCTGTTTTGATAACTTATATTCATATTTGCAATTAATTGATACTCTTTCATTTTTTATTAGTTCTTCTGCCTTGCTTCGTGAACATTTTGCTATTTCTGAAACAATACTATCTAATCTCATAGAATTCGTATAAATATCAATTTCTTGCATTTCTGGCGATTTAGAATTTATCTCTTCTAATTTTATTATTTCTATTTTTGTCTTTTTAAATTTCGTAAAATCTTTTAAATAATTTTTTATATACTCTGAGTTTTCTCTTAAAACTACTATATATGCTTCATTCTCATATACTATAATGTCTCCTATCCTTTCGCGAACTAATCCCAGTCTCATAAGACTTGATAAATAGTCTCCATGCTTGTATTTACCTTTTAGTTCATTTGGTAGTTCAATTCTTATTGCATTAATTATATTATCTAGATTCTTTTCTATAATCTCTTTATCTAATTTCTCTGGGTATATTATCAAAATTTTACTTTCTGCTTCTTCAAAGCCTCCATTAAATATATAATTGTTTATTTTTAATTCATTTAATCTTTTTTGTATTATTTGCTTTTGATATAAATTTAAAAATTCTGTGTTTACTATTTTGTTTTTGGTTTTGCAATTTCTGATTTTATCATCTAATTTTGCTATTATTAGTTTTTCATTTTCTGTTGTGTTCATATATCCTCCATATTAACTTGGAAAGCTAAGATTTTTTGAAAAAATCTTAGCTTTATTTTATTAATCCTTTTTAGGTTTATTCCACGAAATATAATCACAAGATGCAGGATTATTTTCGCAAATATAATATGTCTTTCTTTTTTTAGTCTTTCTTAACTGAATTTTGCCTCCGCACTTTGGGCATGGCTCTTCTATTGTTTCTATTATTGGTTTTGCGTTTTTACATTCTGGATAACCAGGACAGGCTAAAAATCTTCCATATCTTCCATATTTATAAACCATCATTTTTCCACATAGTTCACATTGTACATCTGATACTTCTTCTACTAATTCTACATGTTCTAGCTCTTTTTCTACTTTTTCAAGTGTTTTTGAAAATGGTCCATAAAAGTCTTTTATTATATCTTTCCATTTTTGTTTTCCATCTGCAATTTCATCAAACCTATTTTCTATATTTGCTGTAAATTCTACATTTACTATATCTGTAAAGTTTTCTACTAGTAACTTGTTTACAACTTTTCCTAACTCAGTTGGAACTAGCTGTTTTTGTTCTTTTTCTATATATCTTCTTTCTAATATTGTTGTTATTGTTGGTGAATATGTGCTTGGCCTTCCTATTCCTTTTTCCTCTAATGCTTTTACTAGACTTGCTTCTGTATACCTTGGTGGTGGCTCAGTAAAGCTTTGCTTTGGCTCTATTTTTTGTTTTTTTACTTCTTCTTTTTCTTTTAATTCTGGTAATGTTCCTTCTTCATCTTCTTTTTGTTCATCTGTTCCTTCTACATATAATGTCATAAATCCTTTGAATTTTAAAGTATTTCCATTAGCTCTAAAATCATAGTCATTAGCTTTTATTGTTACTGATACTGTGTCATAAACTGCTGCACTCATTTGACTTGCCATAAATCTATTATATATTAATTTATATAATTTAAATTGGTCTTTTGTTAAAGAATCCTTTATTTGTTCTGGCTCTAAATCTGTATATGTTGGTCTTATACCTTCATGTGCGTCTTGTGCATCTTTATTTGTTTTATAATATCTATTTTCATAGTATTTTTCACCATATGTTTTAATTATATGTTCTTTTGCTGTAGCTCTTGCTTCTTCTGATATTCTGGTTGAGTCTGTTCTCATGTAAGTTATTAATCCTATTGTTCCTTTTTCTTTTATGCTTACACCTTCATATAATCCTTGTGCAACTGACATTGTCTTTTTTAATGCAAATCCTAATTTCCTTGATGCCTCTTGTTGCATCGTACTTGTAGTAAATGGAGGTGCTGGTGTTCTCTTCTTTTCGCTCTTTTTAATTTCTTTTATTATATATTTTGCTTTATCAATTTGTTTTAATATGTCGTCGACTTGTTGTTTGTTATGAATTTCTTGTTTTTTTCCATCTTTACCATAAAATTTTGCTTGAAATACTTTGTTGTTTTTTTCTTCTAATAAATCTACATATATATTCCAGTATTCTTCTGGTATGAATTTTTCTATTTCTTCTTCTCTTTCTACTATTAACTTTACTGCTACTGATTGTACTCTTCCTGCTGATAATCCCTTTTTTACTTTTTTCCATAATAATGGGCTTATTTTATAACCTACTATTCTGTCTAATACTCTTCTTGCTTGCTGTGCATCTACTAAGTTTATATCTATATCTCTTGGTTCTTTTATAGCACTTTGTACTGCTGTTTTTGTTATTTCATTGAATGTAACCCTTAATTGTTTTCCCTTTTCTATTTCTAGTATGTGTGATAAATGCCACGCAATTGCTTCTCCTTCACGGTCAGGGTCAGTTGCTAAATACACTTTTTTTGCATCTTTTGCTTCTTTCTTTAATGATTTTATCAAATCTCCTTTTCCGCGAATATTGATATATTCAGGCTCAAAGTTGTTCTCTATGTCTACTCCTAATTTTGATTTTGGTAAGTCCCTTATGTGCCCCATTGATGCTACTACTTTTGTACTTCCTCCTAAAAATTTTTTAATTGTGTTTGCTTTTGCTGGTGATTCTACTATTATTAACTTGTCTGCCATTTTAACCTCCAATCTTTTAGCAATTCCCTATGTTGCATTATTTATTTTATATTATTTGCTTTGTTTTTATTCTCCATATTTTTTGTATTTGTTTTACATATTTTTGTATATATCTTCTATTATATCTTTTGCTCCTATTGTTGTTACTTCATTTCTCTTTAGCAGATTTATTAATTCTTCTATTTCATTTTCTTCTTTTGTTAGTTTGTCCATTTGTATTTTATCTTCGTGAATTCTATATTCCTTTTTAATTATTTCAATTCCGTAATTTTTTTCGCCTTTTTCTTCATTTGTTGTTTTGTAATATTCTACTTTAATTGGATTCTTTATTCCCTCTTCTTCTAACTCTCGTTCGTTTATATAAACTTCTCCAAAAAAAGTTTTCACTTTTCTCTCTCCTTTCCCTTTTCTTTTGTAATCGCTATCTAATATAATACACTTCTTTAATTTTTGCAAGCTTTTTGTTTCAATCATCTACTTTTTTTAGATAACTTCCCTTTTTTATTATAAATTTGACAATTTTTTTATTAAATTTTGTTTATATAATAAAACTTACTGCAATTTAAAAGATAAGTGTTTTTGCACTTACCTTATTCTATATATTTTATTAGCTCACTATATATTTCCTCATGAATATCTTCTATACTTCTTATTTCACCGTTTTTTACACATTTAACTTCATACCAATCATATTTATCAACTAAACTACATGCAGCTTCATAAGCATCTTTTAAATGGTTTGCATCTCTTTCATGTATATCCTTTTTATCCTCATGTGTTATTTTATTTTCTCTGTTTTCCATTAATTTTATAGCATACTCTGTTGGCATATTTAAAAAGAATGCTTTAGTTGGCACTGGTAATCCATATAAATTGAATTCAAAATCCCATAACCATTCTAGAAATTTCTCTCTTTCTTTTATGTCTTTTATCTTTCCTGCTTGATGTACCATATTACCTGTTGTGTATCTATCAGCTAATATTATTCCTCCATTTTTATAGTATTCTTCATATTCTGTTTTATATGTTGCATATCTATCTGCTGCATAAAATGTTGATGCTATATATGGACTTATGTCTTTTGCATTTTCCCCAAACCTTCCACCTAAGTACATCTTTACTAGCGATGATGATTCACTTTCATAATTTGGAAAGCTTACTACTCTTATTTCTTTTCCTTCTTTTTTTAATCTATCTGTTATTTTTTCAAATTGTGTTTGTTTACCACTACCATCTGTTCCATCTATTACAAATAGTTTTCCCATTTTTTCATTTCCTTTCTTTTAAAAAAAAGAACTAGATAACTGGTTGAGAAGAAATCTAGTTCAATAAACGGTTTTTATATAAATATATGATTCATACTGTTAATATAGCAAATTATGATATTAAATGTCAAGCTTTTTCGGTATTTTTTTCGTTTTTTTACTTAAAAATCCTTACTTTTTAGTAAGGATTTTTCATCTTTTGTTAGAATTTATTTATCTGATTTCTATTATTAATTTTCTCCTCTTCCTTCTGGTAATGCATTTGATGGAACTTCTATCTTTATTCTTATTCTTGCTATGAAGTTTAATGCTTTAGCAAGCTTGCTACCTTTGATTTTTTGCCATAGTGTTGGTTTTGCTTCCACTGTTGTTTCATTTTGGTATGCTTGTAATTCTTCTGCTACTGCTACTTTTTGTTGTTCTACTTCTGTTTCTTGTTTTGCTTCTACAATTGTTTCTATTCCTTCTGTTCCTTTTATTGTTCCTATTCCTGCTTCTTGTATTTCTATTCCGTTTTCTTCTTCAGTTGGAGATGGTATTACTTTTAGTGCATCTGCTACTTCTATTCCAATATAACTTAGTGCTTTTGATTTGTCTTCTATTCTTTCCATATCTATTTCTATATGTAAGTTTGCTTCTAAGTTATTTATACGAGCCATTATTAATTTTTCTGCATCTTGATAATTTTGGACATCTTTCTTTCTTGCTCTTCCTATTACATTTAAAGCTTCTACTATATCTTCTGATATTTCTTGTGATATAGATTTTACTTCATCTTTCCAAGCCTTGTCCTTTTCTTGTGCTAGTTTAAAGATATCTCTTAATCTTCCAGCAGCTTGTATATTTTCTTCTCTTTGTCTGATTAGTTCTGAAACTTTTTTAGTGTTTTCTTCAAATTGACTTGTTGCTACTTCAACTAATCCATATGCAGCTTTATATACACTTGTTGGAAAGTTCTTCTTTTTTGGATATTCTATTAAATATGCTTTTATAGATTCTATTAAGTCTTTAAAATATGTATCCTCGTATAATTGCACTATTTGTTTTTTGTTATTTGGATTTATCATTTTTTGGATTTTATCTATATTTGATAAAATCTTCTCCTCAGTTATAACCATTCTAACATTTACTATGCCAGTTTTAGACATTGTAAATACCTCCTTCTTATGTAGTTCCCTAATTCATTTATTATTATACACTATCTTACAAAAAACTACAATAGTAAATTTTGCCTTTTTTGTTTACATTTTTGTTACAATAATATTACAATTGTATTACAAGTTTTGTTGTTTTTGTCGATTTTTTTCTTTTTACACTTTCATATTTCCGTAATATTTACTTTCCTTCACCATTAAGAATCCTCTTTATTTCCTCATGTCTCTTGACTTTTAGCGTTGTTGTCTTTATTAATTCTTCTTCAGTTACAAGTAAGTCTCTTATGTATTTGTATGCAGGCATTGTTTTGTTGATTTTTTTAATTTCTTCCCATATGAATTCTTTAATTTTATCTTCTTGTTCAATATTATATAATTCTTTCATTTGTTCTTTATCATATACTACCTTTGTGGCAATGCTTAAATCTCCATTGTCTGGCTTTCCATATACAATAGATTCTTTTATTCCTTCTATTTTATTTATTAATATTTCTATCTCCTCTGGATATATATTTTTTCCGTTTTGTAATACAATTACGTTTTTCTTCCTTCCTGATATAAAAATATATCCATCTTTGTCTATTCTTGCTAAATCTCCTGTATGAAACCAACCATCTTCTTCTATTGCTTCTTTTGTTGCTTCTTCATTATTATAATATCCTAGCATTACCGTTGGACCTTTTGCTAGTAACTCTCCTATTCCCTCTTCATTAGGCTCCCCTATTTTTACTTCTACACTTGGAAACTTTTTCCCTATAGACCCTAATCTTCTTTGCTTTGTTAATTCTGCTGCTATTACTGGTGATGTTTCCGTTAATCCATATCCTTGTACTATATTAAATCCTAATTCATTAAAGCCTTTTTCTGTTGCTGGATCTAATGCAGCTCCTCCTGCTACCATCAATCTTATTTTTCCACCTAAGTTTTCATGTATTTCTGCAAATATTTTCTTTCTTGTGTCTATCCCTAACTTTAATAATAGTTGTGTTATTTTTATTCCTTTTTTTACCGTTTCGGTTTTTCCTTTTTTTGCAATTCCTTGTAATAACTTTCTATACATTATATCAAATACTGCTGGTACTGATATTATTGCAGTTATTTGATATTCTTTTAAATTGTCTGCCATATGTTTTACACCATCACAATATGCTATCATACATCCTATTGATATTGGATATAAAAATCCTACTGTACATTCAAATACATGATGTAACGGTAAGAACGATAACATTCTGTCTGTTTCATCTAATTCAAATGTTGATCTTATATCCATTACATTATTTATAATATTTTTATGTGATAACATTACTGCTTTCGAAATTGATGTCGTTCCAGATGTAAATAGCATTATCCCCATTTCTTCTGGAACTATTTTTGCATCTAAAAATCTTGTATCTCCATTTAGAATCAACTCTTTACCTTTTTCTAATATGGCTTTTTGTGAATATACTGTTTCTGTATGTTTTTCTTCATCCATTGATATAAAGTATTTTACTTGTGTTGTTCCTTTTTCTCTTATATTTTGCATTATTTCATCATATTTCTTTGAATAAAAAATTCCTTTAACTTCTGAACGTATCATTAAACTTTCTATTTCATTTGCTGGTAATGATTTGTCTAATGGCACTACTATTCCTGTTCCTGTTGCTATTGCTAAATATGCTAAACTCCATTCATATCTGTTTTCTGATATTACTGCTATTCTTTCATCTTTTAATCCTAAGTCTATTAGTCCTGTTCCTAATTCTTTAATTTGTTGTCTAAATTCTTTATGTGTTATTACTTTATATTTTCCTTCTTGTGTTTTTAGTTTGTATGCTGGTCTATCTTTGTACATTTCTTCTGTTTTGTCTAACATATCTTTTAAATCTGTAAATCTCATCTTTCTCATTTCTTTTAACATTGTCTTTTACATTCCTTTCATTTTGTCTAGTATTTAGTTTATTTTTAACCCCTTTATTAACGTTTCTTCAAATTCATAATATAAATTAATTACATCTAATTCGTTATCCTGCTTTGCTTTGTATACTAGACTTGAACATATTAATCCATATATTTCTGATGCAATTACTTGTGGATTTCCTTCTTTTATTTCTCCTTTTTCTATTCCATCTTTTACTATATCTTCTATCTTTTTTATATATTCAAATATGTGTTGCTTGCACTTTTGATTTCTTTCTTCTTTTCCCCAAAATTGGCTCAATAATATTGTTATTAAGTTTTCATATTTTGCTACTATTTTTATTTGTATTAATATTATTGCTTTTATTTTGTCAATGTTATTATTTAGTTTTGCAGTTTTTATGTCTATACTATTGTGTAATAGTTTCATTCCTTCTTCTACTAAGAAATTAAATATTTCTTCTTTACTTGTAAAATGATAATATAGTGTTCCTTTTGCTACTCCTACTGTTGCTGTTATTTCTTCTATACTTGTTGCATCATATCCTTTTTCTGCAAATAATTTCATAGAGGCTTCAAATATCTTTCTTTTTGTTTTGTTCATATTTTTTCCTTTCTATTAGCTTATTTTTCGTCTCTTTTTAACCTTAGGGAATTTACACTTTTGTGCATTTCGTGTAAAAGATTATAATTTATTTTGTTTTTATCTTTTTTATTATATATAATTTTTTTTGTTTCTGCAATAGATTTGACCGCTTTTTCTAGTTAATTTATTTTAATGCTTTTATCTGTAAAAATTACTCATTTTCTATTAACTTAAAATCTACTCTTCTATATTGTTTACTTGCATCAATTACTTCTATTTTTACTTTATCTCCTATTTTAAATTCTCTTTTTGTCCTTTCTCCTATTAATATTTTATTTGTATCATCATATATATAATAGTCATTGTCTAAATTTTCAAATCTTATTAGTCCTTCAATGGTGTTTTCTAATTCTACAAATATTCCAAAACTTGTAACAGATGATACTATTCCTTCATATTGCTCTCCTATTTTATCCTCCATATATTCAGCCTTCTTTATTTTCTCCGCTTCTCTTTCTACTTTTGTTGCAATCTTTTCTCTTTCAGATGAATGGAATGCCCTCTTTTCAGCTCTTTTATTGTATTTTTCTAAAAACCAATCATCTACTGCATAGTCTTTTTCAATGTACTTTGATATTATTCTGTGTATAAATAAATCTGGATACCTTCTTATTGGAGATGTAAAGTGACAATAGTATTTGCTTGCTATTCCGAAGTGCCCTTTGTTTTCTGCTTCATATGTTGCTACTTTTAATGTTCTCAATATTAGATTTGCAACTACTTTTTCTTCTTGTTTTCCTTTTACTTTTTCTAAAACTTTTGCAAATTCTTTAGGATGTATATTATCTTTGTTTGCTAGTATTCTATAGCCAAAATTGTGTAAGAATTTGTTTAGTTCTTGTATCTTCTCTATGTCTGGCTCTTCATGTACTCTGTATATAAATGGTGCCTCTAGCCAATAAAATCTCTCTGCCACAGTTTCATTTGCTATTAGCATAAATTGTTCTATTATTTCATGTGCAAATGTTGTCTCGTATTTTTCTACTTTTATTGGTTTTCCTTTTTGGTCTAATTCTATTTTTGTCTCTGGTATATCTAAATTTAAATATCCTTGTTCTTTTCTTTTATTTTTTAATATATTTGCTAATTCTGCCATTGTCTCAAATTCTTTTATATATTTTTCATATCTATTTAATACTTCTATGTCAGTTTTGTCTAATATTTTTTGTACATCTGTATAGTTCATTCTTTCTGTTACTTTTATGATTGATTTATATATGTCTGATGAAACTACTATTCCCTTTTCATTTATTTCCATTGTACATGAAATAGCAAACCTATCTTGTCCTGCATTTAAACTGCATATTCCATTTGATAGCTCTCTTGGTAACATAGGTATTACTCTCCCTAGCATATATATACTTGTTCCTCTTAAGTTTGCTTCTTTGTCTAATTCCGTTTTTTCTCTTACATAATTACTTACATCTGCTATGTGTACATCTAATTTATAGTTTCCGTTTTCTAATTTTTCTACTTTTACTGCATCATCTAAATCTTTTGCATCTTCTCCATCTATTGTAAATATTATTTCTTCTCTTAAATCTTTTCTTCCTTTTTTATCTTTTTCTTCTATCTCTTGTTTTATCTCTCTTGCTTCTTTTAATACTTCTTCAGGAAATCTATATGGTAATTCGTATTCTTTTATTAATGATAACATGTCTATTCCTGCTTCGTTTACTCCTCCTATTACCTCTACAATTCTTCCTTCAGGCTTTTTACCTGTTTTTGCTTGTTTTGTTATTTCTACCACTACCTTGTGATTATTTCTTGCTTTTCCAAAATTTGCTTTTGGTATAAATATGTCTGTTTTTATCTTTTTGTCATCTGGTATTACAAATCCAAAACTTTTGCTGTTTATGAATGTTCCTACTATTTTATTGTTTTCTATCATTGTTTTCCTCTCTTCCTTGGCTTTTTAATTAGTTATGCTTGTTCTACTATTTGTTTATACTCTGATATTATACCCAAATCTATTTGATTTGTAAATGGCTGTTTATTTTCTTGTAATTAAAAACAAATAGCAAAAGAAAAAAGACCAGGAATATTTTAACAAGTTCCTAGCCCTTTCTACTCATTTATTAGTTAACCTTATTGCAATTATTATGATTATATTGGATATATTACTGCTAATGCTATTGATATTATTGCAAAAGTAATTCCCAAGATTATTGTCCATCTTTTTTGTTTTCCTTCTTTTGTTCTTCCTTTGTTTTGCTCAAAGAAGTTGTTTGATGATGAACCTGTTATTGTTGATGATAATCCTTCATCTTCTTTAGATTGTATCATTGATAATACTATAAGAGCTAAACATACTATTATATCTACTATTATTAATATCACTTTTACTACTTGCATTATTGTTCCTCCCTATATCTTGTCTTTTAACATAGTTAATATTCTAACACATTAATATTAAAAAATCAATGCTACAATACTAAAAATTATTACTTTTAATAAAATAGCTGTAAATGTACTATAATGAACTGCCTTTATTCCTACTTTATTTAGTTTTTCAAATCCATCAGTTATAGTTTTAATTTCTTCTTTATCTGAAATTGCAACCTCTTCCATATATTCTTTGGCTAATTCCTTTGCCTTATACATTGCTTCATCTTCTAAATATATTCTTATCATGTAATATATTAATGACATGATTAAAAATATATTTATTATTACCATATAATTTTGAGTTATTTTTGATATTATCATTATTATTATAGCTAAATAAAATATCATATATATATTTGAATATATAACATTGAACATTAATGTTCTTCTTGATTGAATTGTATGCAGGCATTCATGTGCCATTGTTTGTATTCTAGTATAACTTCCTTTTGTATTTCCTATAACTATTTTATCTATCATTGCTATATACATTGTATTATTTGATTCTTCATTTTTCTCAACTTTCACTTTTTTATTATTTAATTTGCGTAATATCCTTTTACAAATTTCTTCATTACTAGGATATTTTTCTGCTATTTTATTTAGGCTTTTATCCATTCCTATCTTTTTTATTTCATTAATATTTATACTTAATATTATTTTTATTGTTATAATTGCAACTGTACATATTGTAATTATTATTATATTTTCCATATTCTTCTCCATTATATTAGTAATAATTAATTATTTTTTATTAATCATTTTAAGGCAAAAGTTCACCACTTTTGCCTATATAACCTTATATAATGTTTATAAATTCGAATTTTGCAAATATATTTTATTTTATTACATCTTGTACTGCTTCACCAATTATTTTGTTAACATCAGTTAATAAAATATTAAATTTCATTTCTGCTTCAAAGTATTTTCTTGCTTCTTCTAATTCTACTAGTTCTGCATATAATTCTTGCATCTTTTTTGTTTTTTCTTCATCTTGTCTTCCACTTTGCATTATTTGTATTTGTACTTCATATCTCATCTCTTCAAATTGTTTTATTTGTTCTTTTAATTCTGGTTTTAAATTTATTACTTCTTTAGCTGTTTTGTATGTTATATATTCTTCTGATGTTTTTATCTCTTCTGCTAATCTATTTGCTGTATCATATACCTTCATTTTTATCATCCTCCTATTACAGCTATAATCTTTATTTATATTATGCATATGCTTGTCGTTTTTTAAACGTTAATAAATTAGTTATCTCTTTTCCTTTTGTTTTTTGTGCTTTTTCTTGTGCTAATTGTTTACGTTGTCTGTCTGCCATTGTTTCACAAATTGCCTTTTGATATGTAAAGTGTGTATCTTGTGCAATCTTATTCCAATTGTATTCATTCTTTACTTTCTGTTTTGCTTTTTTTACTATATTTGCACTTAATTGATAATCAAATAGTAATTCTAATATTGAATCTGCTATTGAGTTTGGATTTCCTGCATAGCTTTTCATTCCATTTTCTCTGTGTTGTACTATTTCGTTTAATCCTCCAATATCTGATACTACTACTGGATTTTCTGCTAGCATTGCTTCTAATGCTACTATTCCAAATGGCTCATATGTACTTGGAAATACTGATACATCCGCTGCCTTGTACATTTTTTGTACATCTTTTCCATTTAAATATCCGGCAAAATATACTTTGTTTTCTATCCCTAATGCTCTTACTTGCTGTCTTAATTCATCTATCATTCCGCCTTTTCCTGCTATTACTAATTTTGCATCATGATATCTGCTTAAAATCTTAGGCATTGCTGAGATTAGATATTGTATTCCTTTTTCATATACTAATCTTCCCATAAATAGTATTATTTTTTCATTGTCCATGGCATACTTTCTTCTGAATTCATAGTCTCTTTCTACTCCTGTAAATATTCCTGTGCTAACTCCATTTGGTACTACATTTATTTTTTCAAATGGTAATCCAAATAGTCTTTGTAATTCACTTTTCATATAATTGCTATTTACTATTACTTCTGTTGATTCATATGTTAGCATCCATTCTGTATCATTTATATATCTTTGTACTTCATCATGTATTCCACTATTTCTACCAGCTTCTGTTGCATGTATTGTTGATACTATTGGTATACCAAATGACTCTTTTATCGTTTTTGCTGCATATGCTACTAGCCAGTCGTGTGCATGTATTATGTCGAATTTCCCTTCTTCTTCTATTATTCTACTTGCTTTTGATACCATTGAAAAATTCATTTGCATTATCCAATCTGTGAAATTGTTTGGATTTATCATAAAATTATCTACTCTATATACTTTTACACCTTTATCATCTTCGAAATATGGTACTTCCCCATCTTTATATGTAACTACTGTTACTTCATGCCCATCTTTTATTAGTCTGTGTGATAAGTCATATACTACTCTTGATATTCCTCCAACTACTCTTGGCGGGTACTCCCATGTTAACATCAATATTTTCACTGATATTCTCCTTTCTTAGAGCATTTTCTTTAGTTCTCATTTTTCTTCTACATTGTATACAACTTTTCATAAATTGTAAATGGTTTATTTGAATTTTTTTGTATTATTTTGTTTCTTTTTCTTTTATATTTTATTAGTTTTTTCTTCTATAATCTTTTCTAATTTTATTGAATTTCTTGCATATATAATTAAAAATATTGCAAATACTGCTATTATCAATATTGAGTTTATATACGCCATTAGTATAAACAAGCAATTACTTATTATTCTTGCAACAATAAGATATGTTTCATTAACTAAATAGTATTCTACTTTATATTCTTCTTTTATCTTGAGGTCATTACATATATCTGCTTGATTCTTTCCATTTATTAAGTCCATTATATTTTTTGATATTGTTTTAAATAAATTAAATAAAATTATTGTCATTGCATTACATTTGAAAATCATAAGACACAATGATATTACAGTTAATATTATTGATATCTTTATCATGTTTGCATAGTGTTGTTTCTTAATGCATTTAGCAAATAAAATACCTATAACACATGCTACTATACTAAATATTGATGTAAATATACCTAAACTAAAACTATTTGAAAATACTTTTATTATATAAATAGTTACTATATATGCAAATGCACCATCTGAATACATCATTCCATTAAAGAATTCTACTTTATACATTTGTTTAAATTTTTCATCTGTTTTTGTTATTTCTAAATATTTTTTTACATCTGTTTTGTTTATTTTTGGAACATTCTTGTCCTTATACATAAATGATAATATTATTCTAATTCCTACTATTATTAGAACAATTATTATAGTTTTAAGAAAACTTGTTGTATATATTAAACTTCCAAATATTAATGGAAATATAATTGATAAAATTGATTGTGTGGCTGTGTATGTCCCTTTGAAATTGGTTCTTTCTTCATTTGTAACCCCTTCAGTCTCAAACACATTGTATACAGAGTAATAAAATCCTTCTTCTAGTCCATATAACAACCCTATTAAATATATATAATCAATTACTTTTTCTTTTAATAAAACTATGGTTAAAAAATATATAAAGTCTAGTATAATTCCTATCCTCATTAGGTCGACTCTATGTTTTGACTTGGCAAAATTTCTAGTTAAAAATATTACAATATATATAGCAATAACTCCTACTATCTTGTAAATACCTAATGGAACTATATTACTGTCTGAAATGTCTAGGAAATACATTACTAGAAAACTGTCAACAAAAGTAGTTAATATATTTTTTAATATTCTTAATCCAAATAACACTTTGTAATTATTCATTAGTCCCCCAATCATTATTTTGTTTGTTTTTGTTTTTCTTCTAAAATATATCATAAAAAGACATTATTGTATATTTATTTTAATATTTTTTCTTATTTTTAAAAAAAAATATAAATAGATTTCTTTTCTATTTATACTTCTTTCATATATAATTATTGTTCTCGTTCTTCTTGTTCAGTTTCTTGTATGTGTCCTTCTTGTTTTTTCTGTTTCACTTGTTTCTGTGGTTGCTCTCCACCAGCATCTTTTACTTTTATGTTTTCTTTTTCAGAAAATTTCTTATCTCTATTATCTCCTACTAACATTGCAAAGAATTTCCTTTCTATCTCTGGAATTCTTACTTTTAATGATTGCAATAATTCTTGCTTTATTCTCTTCAGCTTTTCCTCTTCTTCATCTTCTTTTTCTTTTCTTCTTTTTATTTCCTCTTGTGTTACATTTCTTAATTTTTCTTTTTTCTTTTTTTCTTTATAGTCCAATATTTCTTGTTCTTGTGTCTTTTGTGATTGCTCTTCAGTAATAAATCCTTTTATGGTGCCTGTTACATCTACCTTTTCTTCTTTTATTTTATCGCTTCTTCTTCCCATATTATTTCTTAAGTTTTACTTAAGATTCACCTCTCTTTTTAATATATTTCTATATTAACATAGATGTTTTTATAAATCAATATTTTTTCTTTACTAAATAAATTTTTCTAACATTTCTGCACACCTTTTTGATGCTAGTTCTAAATATTCTTCAAATGTTATTTTATTTTTTCCATTTGGTGTATCTGATATACTTCTTAAAATTATAAATGGTATTTTGTCTAAATAACATACTTGTGCTATTGATGCCGCTTCCATTTCTATTGCGTCTGCATTGAATTTCTCTTTTATTTTATTTTTCATTTTTGTTTCTGTGCAAAATATATCTCCTGTTGCTATTGTTCCTATTTTTGTTTTTATTTCTTTTTCATCTATTTCTTTTAATATTTTCTCAAATTTGTTTATTAATTTTTCATCACTTAAAACGCATTCTCCAATATTGCTGATATACCCCTTTTTATGCCCAAATGCTGTTATGTCAAAATCGTGCTGTATTATTTTTCTTCCAATTACTATATCACCTATGTTTAATTCTTCTACTAAACTTCCAGCTGACCCTACATTTATTATATATTTTATATCATATTTATCTATCATAATTTGCGTTGTCCTACTACTATTTACTTTTCCTACTCCACTTTCTACTAATACACATTGTTCTTCATTTATTGTCCCTTCTGTAAATATTAATTCATATATTTTATTTTCTTTTATATTTTTCATTATATTTTTTATTGCATTTTTTTCTTCTTCCATTGCTGCTATTATTCCTATTTTTTTCATTCTATATTCGCTCCTCTCGATTTTACAATCTCTTTGTCAATAACTATTTCTGTTTTGATTATATCACTTTATATATAATTTGTATAGAAATTTATAAACAACACTGCAATTAATAAAGGTGTGAAAGTAGATATTTATCAGCTTTCTCACCTTATTTTATAATAAATTATTGGATTTTTTATTAATTTAAATACATTTCTTTAATAAAATAAATATAGAAAATTTTATGCATAAGTCCTTCATTCTGTTAGCTTTTCTACTATTTTTTATAAAGAACTTAGACAACTTTGTTATCATATTAATTATTTATTGTTATATTTCCACAATCACAATTGATTTCTAATGTTATTTCTGCTTTTCTATTATTTTTATTTATCTTTGTTTTTCCTAAATCTACATCTGTATCTATATATATATCATTAGTACTGTTAATGTATACATCCCCCAAATCAGACTTTATGGTAGAATTTTCTTGAATAGATATTTTATCGATTTTAATATTACCACAATCTGCTTTTATATCACATTTATTTAAAATTTCGCTTATTTCTATATCTCCACAATTACACTTTATAGTTACATTTTTTACTTTTCCAAGTTCAATATCTCCTGCATCAGACTTTATATTCACTATTGCATTTTCTAAATCTATCATTTCACATTTACCATAGTCATTTTCAATTTTTATTTCATTAGAATAATTAGAAGGTATGTAAACTATGATATCAGTTTTCATTCCACCAAAGTTAAAAAATTGAAAGTTTTCTTTATGAGTACAATCTATATTCAATTTCCCATCACTTAAATCAACTTGTGCATCTTTTTCATTCTTACCATAAATAACAACTTGAATATAATCATTTGCTGTTTCTTTAAAAATTATGTCTCCAGCATCTTGCTTTATTTCTATATTTTTTATATCTTTTAATTCAAATTGTTCATCAAATATTACATTAGTACTTTTAGAGCCAAAACTAATAAGTCCACTTATAAAGTTTGTTTTGTTTCTTAAACAGCTCACTAAAAACATTACTAAAAAGAAGATTATGATAGAAAGTAAAATTATTAAAGTTATAATTAATCCTTTATTCTTCATCTCCATCATCCCCCTTTAGTGTAAATATAAGTTTAACAATTTGTTCAAACATTCCAATTATTATAAATATTACCCAAGTAATATACCAAGCCATAGTTATAAAGCTCACAATAAAATATATTGCAACACCAATCCCTCTAATAATATCATTTATTTGTTTTAGTATTTTGTCTTGTTTCTCTTCTTCTTTTGTTTTTTCAAATTTTGGAACAGACATATAATGCTTTACAATTCTAGTTACTCCCCATCCAATAAGTACCAAAAAAATACATCCTACTATAACTGGATTCCACATGATTACAGTAGTTCCAAGTGCTGCAAAAGCTATTGCAAAAAAGAATATTAAAATTGAACTACTTACTATTTCAGCAGATTTTTGTTTAATTTGATTTCTTGTCATATTTTCATAATTGTCTTTGTTATCTTTTCCTGGTATAAAAATATGTTTTTTTGCTTCTTTCGAACTCAATCCATCACTTTTCTCATTATTAGCTGTTTCTTGTTCTTGCTTTTCTCCTATTAATAATTCATTAGGTGATATTTCATACAATTCACATAATGGAACTATTTTATCAAAATCTGGCGCACTTTGATTTGTTTCCCATTTTGAAATTGTTTGCCTTGTTACATTTAATTTTTCTGCCACCTCATCTTGTGTTAAATTTTTTGCTTTTCTTAATTCAAATAATTTTTCCCCTAAATTCATTTTTTCCTCCCTTTCTATGCTTAAAATAATACCTCTTTTTTTAGTTGCTTTCTATCAATTTGAGTTGGAACTTTAGCAACTCAAATTAACATTCTAGTATTTTCAAGCTTTGAGAAAATGTATTTTAATATAAATGTATAATTTTTGTTGCAATATTTTTAATAAAAGCTTCATCATGTTCTACAAAAATTAGAGTAGGCTGATATTTAATTATAGCTTCTTCAATTTGTATTCTTGTTAATATATCTATGTAATTAAGTGGCTCATCCCATATATAAATATCAGCAGATTCTGAAATACTTTTGGCAATTAAAACTTTCTTTTTCTGCCCTTCACTCATTTCTTTTATATCTTTGTCGAATTCTATATTAGAAATACCCATTTTCGACAACATCGCTTTAAAAATGCTTTCATTAATTTTATTTTGGTTTGCAAATGCTTTAAGACTACCTTTTAAATAATCTGTATTTTGTGATACATAGGATATTGTTAACTCATTATTAACTTTTATAATTCCATCATATTCTATTTCATCTCCTATGATTAACTTTAGTACACTTGATTTTCCTATTCCATTTTTTCCAGTAATTGCAATTCTATCTTTATTATTTACTTGAAAAGATGTTTTATTAAATATTTTTTTATCATTATATTTTATTTGTAAATCTTTAACTACTATTATTGGACTTTTTCGACTTCCTAATGGTATTATTTTTAGATTATCATTTCTATCTATATTATTTAATAAACTTGACTTTTCATCAATTGCTTTTTCTATTCTTTTTTCAATAACCTTACATTTCTTCATCATTTTTGCTGATTGGTGACCCACATATCCTCTATCTATACTTGACTCAGAATCAATAGTTTTATATTTAGATTTTTCTATTTTATTTGACCAATTTTCTGTATTCTTCGATGCTATCTCTAATCTACTTATGTCTTTTATTAACTTTTCATTTTGAGTTATTTCGAAATTATCTTGTCTTATTTTATTTTCTTGCCATGATGAAAAATTCCCTTTTTGTATATCAATGTTTGTATTATTTATAGAAATAATATGATTTACTACTTTATCTAAAAAGTTTCTATCATGTGAAACTAATATAAATCCATTTTTTCTCTTTAAATATTCCACTAAATGATTTCTTGTCTCACTGTCTAAATGGTTTGTCGGCTCATCAATAAGTAAAAAGTTATTTCCTTTTAAAAACAAACTTATTAGAAGTATCTTTACTTGTTCTCCTCCACTTAATAAGTTAAATTCTCTATAAAGTATTTCTGTATTTGCATTTAATAAATTTAATTCCTTTATGATTTCCCAATCTTCCACATTTGGAGCAATCTCATTAACAATTTCTATTGCCATTTTCTTTTTATCTTTTATTTCAAATGGAAAATAGTCAAAATCTACATTTTTTGTTATTGTTCCTTTATATTCGTAATTTCCTAATAAAAGTTTTAAGAATGTGGTTTTTCCTTTTCCATTCCTACCAATTAATCCTAACTTCCAATCTGTATCTATATTAAATGACACATTTTCAAATATATTATTTGTACTTCCTTCATAACCAAAAGTTAGATTATTTACACTTATTAAAGACATTTTTTCCTCCTTAATATTACTAATTATATAGTATAATAACATAAGAGCAAGTAATTATCAATTACCCACTCTTATTACTCTTTTCTATTTATAGCACTAATGCCTTTTTGGGGCAGAAATTTGAACACTTTCCGCATCGTATGCATTTATCATAGTCAATTTCAGGTGCTTCAAATTCTTTTTGTGTTAATGCTCCTACAGGACATACCTTTACTGCTGGGCATTTATGATTTTGTGGGCAATTTTCTATTATTATTTTTAATTTCTTTTCCATATTTTTCCTCCTAATAATTTATATTTTGTATTGCTACAAATTATAATCTATATAATAATTTTATTATTTATATGTACTATAATAGCACAAAAACAAGTAACTTTCAAATAGCTACTTGTTTTAAATTTAATTAATTACTTAATTTTATAACAACTGTATCGTTTATTACTTTTATACTATCTTTTTCTGGATAAGACTTCATATTTTTAAATTCTTCTGTCTCTAAGATTGCCAAATTTTCTCCTTCACTTACTAAATTTATATTTACTCCTATATATTCATATAACACTTTCTTCCAGCAGTCTAAATTTCCACACCAAATTGTAGATTTATTTGAAATAAATCCCCATGTTCTATTATATATTTTTTTCGCTTCTATTGTTGTATTACTTTTATTAAAATATGAGTTGTTCTCTAATCCTCCTATAATCAAAATTGGCATTTGTGTATTATATTCATCTAATTGTTCAATTTGGGTTACTAATCTTAAGACCGTAGCTTCTGTTTGATTTTGCATTGAATTTATTGCAATATATGATGCATTATCTTGCCATACATAATTCCAAATAATTATAACACTACATATCATTACAGTATATTTAAATAAATTAGAAATGATATTCTTAGGTAACATTTCTAGTATTCTAAAAAATAGCGGAAATATATATATCATTGAACATGCCATAAGTATATGAATATCTACACTCGGTACAATTATCTCTATTATACTAAAACATATTGGTGCAACAATTACAAAAATTAATAATAATATAATATTAGTTATTTTTTTATATAACTCATTTTTTACTATAATATATATTGTTGAGACTAACATTGTTATAAATATTGCTATATATAGTATATTTGTATTCCATATTGTATTTGGTATAATTTTATCATTGAAGAAATATGCATAAAAACTTTCATATGCTTCTGGTAATAATTTAGAGAAATTAGATAGTGTTTGTATTCCTATTGAATTTGCTCCACAATAATTACTTACATGTAAATTTTTAATTGATAATGTTATATATGATATGGTATAGAATAATATTATACCTATTAATCCCATTAGTATATATCTAAATATATTCATAAATATTTGCTTTTTCTCTTTTTTATTCAATAAATCTATTATTAAGCTTGATACACATAAAACCATTGCTACTGATAAATAAGTTTGATACATTCCCATTGAAAGTCCTACTAATAGTCCACTTATTAGTATTATCCAATTTTTATCTTCATGTTTTCTTATTAAATAAACTGATAATGTCGCTAAAAGCATGCCTAATATATATGCATCTGAGCAATAAAAAAAAGTTAATGTTGCTGATATATTTGGTGCTACTGCAAATATTATCGCAATAATATATTTTAAATTTTTCTTTTTTATTTCTAATATATCTATTACTAATACTACTATTATTCCTAAAAATATACTACTTAATAATGTAGATAATACTGGTGATACAATGTTTCCTTTTATTGCTTGTATAAAATTCAAACCAAATCTTAATAGCATTGTTTCCCATATATCTGCTTGATGATACATACTATTTATCAAGGTATCTGGCCCTGTTATCATTAGCGAATAAAGCTGAAAATGTACTATTATTGAAGTTATTATTGTTACTAAAAAAACGTTTTTCTTTTCTTTAATATATAAAACTTTTATGTTTTGCCAATCTTTTTGAAATAATTTTTTTAGCTTGTCCATTATACAATTCCTTTCATTAATTGTATTCAATCATATTTTCCATATAATAAGTATTATATGAACAAATAATTATACTTTTCTCATCTTTTATATAAGATTATGTATCATTTTATTGTTTTTATTCTTCTTTTACTACATTAAACCTTTTTTATTTAAAATTATTTAATTGCATATCAATATATAAATTTTACATAATCTATGTTTACATATAATATATTAACTTCTTATGTAAAGTATGGTATAATGTTTTTGTATCAAATAGTAAATTCTTAAAGAAGGAGGATTTAACATGTTTAGAAAATTATCTATGTTGTACAGAAGATGGCGGCTTAGTAATTTAAAGCCTGCTCAAGTCACATATAATTCTTCAGAAGAAATTATATGTGTCAAGAAGTCAACTGTATCGTTAACCATACGATGCAAGTTTTACAAGGACATCGATGCTACAACCAGCAAGACAGAGTATCATATTTCCCTGTCTGGCGACCCGCTTGTAGTATGTAATGATGTCATTGAGGCCATCATCACTGCTTTATGGAATGAAGTGGCTGGTGTAGACCGTGATGACCATGAAACTAAACGCTATGTGACTTTTAGCGAGGTTATTGTAAACGCTAATCCTACTTTTTTCGAGCTTCGGAAAGTGGAAGTTATTCCGCTTACGAATCCCATCCCTTTTAAATTTAGAGGGTAATGATAAATGGATTCCATTTGCTGTTTAATAGCAAATGGAATCCATTTATAGTTTTATTATTATTGTAATTCTACAACTGCTCCAGCCTCGCTGAATTGAGCTTTTAATGTTTCAGCTTCTTCTTTAGAAACATTTTCTTTAACCATTTTTGGTGCTCCATCAACTAAGTCTTTTGCTTCTTTTAATCCTAATCCTGTAGCGTCTCTAACTACTTTGATTACCTTTATTTTTTGATCTCCTGCTGATGTTAAAACAACATTAAATGATGTTTTTTCTTCAGCTGCTGCAGCTCCTGCTCCAGCTCCTGCTGCTGGTACAGCTGCTGCTACTGCAGATACTCCAAATTCTTCTTCTATAGCTTTTACTAAGTCAGCTAATTCTACAACTGTCATTTTTTTGATTTCTTCAATCATTTCTTCTTTATTCATTTTTATTTCCTCCATTTTTTTATTATATATTGTGATTTAAGTTCACTACTCTATTTTTATAATCATACATTTAAAACCAATTTATATTTAAAACTATGCTTCTTTTTGAGCACGTACTTGATCAAGCGCAACAGCCAATTTTGAAATATTTCCAAGTAAAGCTCCTGCAAGCATTGATAGTAATGTTTCTTTTGATGGTAGTTTTGCTAATGTAATTATTTCTTGTGTTGTCATTACCTTTCCTTCAACTACTCCACCTTTTATTTTATAATATTCGTTTTCTTTGCTGAATTTGTAAATTGCTTTTGTTGGCTCTAAATAATCTTCACTACTCATTATTACAGCTGTTGGACCTTCTAATGCTTCATCTAATCCTTCTAGTCCAGCTTCTGCTAATGCTCTTCTTGTTATATTGTTTTTTATAACTCTATAACTTGAGTTTGTATTTCTTATTGTTGTTCTTAAATTTGTTACATCTTCAACATTAATTCCTCTGTAGTCTACTAATAGTATTAATTTAGCTTCTTTCATTTCTGATGCTAATTTTGATACTTCTTCTTTCTTTTGATTAAGTATTTTTTCACTTGCCATTAAATTTTTCACCTCCTAATAGTTGATTATATTTTTTGAAAATTAAAAACACTCATATGTCCATTGAGGCATAAAGAGTGCTTTTTTAGTTGCTTATTCTCATTATACCTCGGTAGGACTTATTTTGCCTACTGTCTTTGGCATTATTTATTTTAGTCGTATATTAATATACAATATTTATTTATTTTTGATTAATATATAATCCAGGTCCCATTGTTTTAGACATTGATACACTTCTTATATATTGTCCTTTTGCTGCTGCTGGTTTTGCTTTTATAATAGCATTTATTATTGTTTCATAGTTTTCTAATAATTTTTCTGCTCCAAATGAAACTTTTCCAAATCCTAAATGGATTATATTGTTTTTGTCTAATCTATATTCTACTTTTCCTGATTTTATTTCTTGTATAGCTTTTGTTACATCCATTGTAACTGTTCCTGATTTAGGGTTTGGCATTAATCCTTTTGGTCCTAATACTTTTCCTAATCTTCCTACAACCCCCATCATATCTGGTGTTGCTACTATAACATCATATTCAAACCAGTTGTCATTTTGAATTTTTGGTATTAATTCTTCTGCTCCAACAAAATCTGCTCCTGCTTTTTCTGCTTCTTCTGCTTTTGGTCCTTTTGCAAATACTAATACTCTTAGTGTTTTTCCTGTTCCATGTGGTAATACTACTGTTCCTCTTACTTGTTGATCTGCATGTTTTGAATCTACACCTAATTTTACATGTAATTCTAATGTTTCATCAAATTTTGCCTTTGGCATTTTTTCTATAATTTCTAATGCCTCTTTTGCTTCATATTCTTTGTTTTCATCAACTAATTTCATGCTTTCTGCATAATTCTTTGTCATTTTTTTCATTTTATTTCCTCCCTTGGTTTTAGCGAAAGTTTACTTTCTCCCATTTTTTTATTATATATTTTTATTAGTCTACTACAACTACTCCCATTGCTCTCGCTGTTCCAGATACCATACTCATTGCTGCTTCTACTGATGCTGCATTTAAGTCTGGCATTTTCTGTTCAGCAATTGCTTTTACTTGGTCTTTTGTTATTTTTGCAACTTTTTCTTTGTTTGGTTTTCCTGATCCTTTTTCTATTTTTATTGCTTTTTTTATTAATACTGCTACTGGTGGTACTTTTGTTACAAATTCGAAAGATTTATCTTGATATACTGTTATTACAACTGGTATTATCATTCCTGCTTGGCTTGCAGTTCTATCATTGAATTCCTTTACAAATTGCATTATATTTACACCACTTGATCCTAATGCTGGTCCTACTGGTGGAGCTGGTGTTGCTTTTCCAGCTTCTATTTGTAATTTTATTTGTTTTACAACTTCTTTATCTGCCATTTTATTTTCCTTCCTTTCAATGTTATCCTCAAGCTTCTAATCTGCTTTTTGTACTTGAGAAAATTCTAGTTCAACTGGAGTTTCTCTTCCAAACATTGATACTAAAACTTTTACTTTATGCTTTTCTTTATTTATTTCTTGTACTGTTCCTATAAAGTCTTTAAATGCTCCATTTAATATTTGTACAGAATCATTTACTTCATAGTCTACTTTTACTGGTATTTCTTCAAATCCCATATTTCTTATTTCTTCATCTGTTAATGGTATTGGGTCTGTTCCTGATCCTACAAATCCTGTTACACCCCTTGTATTTCTTACTATATACCAAGTTTCTTCTGTTACTATCATTTTTATTAATACATATCCTGGAAAAACCTTCTTTAAGTTTGCTGTTCTCTTTCCATCTTTTATTTCTATTTGTTCTTCCATTGGTACTATTATATCAAAGAAGTATTCCTCTAAATCACGATTTTTTACTGTTTTTTCTAAATCTGTTTTTACTTTATTTTCATATCCTGAATATGTATGAACTACATACCATCTAGCTGTCATATCATAATCTTTTTGAGACATACTTTTAGCCTCCTTTTACTATTCATTAGATTCTGCATCTTGATTATTATCTGTATTTTGATTATCATTTGTATTTGTGTTATTATTTTGTGTTGTATTATTATTATCTTTTTTAAAATGTTCAACTACATAACTTTGTAATTTTGTTATACCATATTGATTCATAATGTCAAATGCTGAATCTAATACAAATACTACAGCTACTATTATTAATACAATAGTTACTACTGCTACTGTATTATTTGCTAATTGTTTCTTTGTTGGCCAAATTACTCTTTTTAGTTCTGCCTTCATATCTTTGAAGAAATGTTTTTTTACTTTGTTTTCTTTATTTTCTTTTTTTGTATTTACTTCTTTTTTAGCCATTTTTTTTCCTCCTTAATAGCACGAACTATTTTGTTTCTTTATGTGTTGTACGTTTTTTGCAGAATTTGCAATATTTAGTTATTTCTAATCTATCTGTATTATTTCTTTTATTTTTTGAAGTCATATAATTTCTTCTTTTACATTCTGTGCATTCTAATATTATATTTTCTCTTGGTCCTTTAGCTGCCATTTATAAACACCTCCGACTTTTTAACCTTATTTTGAAACGATGTGAGCATATGTTCTAAGTACATATGCTCATCTATTTTACCACTTATTACCTTGTATGTCAACAATTATCAGTTATTTTTTCTTCGATTTTTTTCTTTTTTTTACTGAATATCCAAATTTTCCTACTTTCTTTCCTAATAGGCAATAATTGCCATTTGAATATGCTATTAAGTCACATTTCGTTATATCAAATGCTCCTTTTTCATCTATGTAGTTTTCATCAGCATCTATCGCCAATACTTCTGCTATTATCATATTGTGACTTCCTAATTCCTTTATTTCTTTTACTTTACATTCTACTGATACTGGCGATTCTTTTATTAATGGGCATTTTACATATTGTCCTTTTTCTTTTGTTAATTTCATTTCTTTGAACTTGTCTACTTGTGCTCCTGTTTTTACTCCACACCAGTCTGTTGCATATGCTAAATCTTTTGTTGTTAGATTTATGACAAATTCTCCTTGTTCTTTTATTATATTATATGAGTATCTTGTTGGTCTTACAGATATATATACCATTGCTGGATTTGTATTTATTATTCCTGTCCATGCTACTGTTATTATGTTTGATTTTTCCATAGTTCCACAACTTACCATTACTGCTGGTATTGGGTATAAAAATGTTCCTGGTTTCCATGTTACTTTTGACATTTTACTTCTCCTTGTAATAAAGATTACAAATTAATACTTGTGAAATGTAATTTTTTCAAATACTAATCTCTAATCTTTGCAATAAAAAAAAATCTAGCAACACCTATTTTACCAGCAAGGTAACTCGCAAGTATCGTCGGCACATTTAGGCTTGACTTCTGTGTTCGAAATGGGAACAGGTATTACCC